>CASDXQ010000019.1 GCA_949285145.1 uncultured Spirochaetales bacterium
CACCCAGTGCCGCTGGCTTTGCAATTATCTCATCTCTCTTGATGCTGATGCATTCAGATCTTTCAATACCAGAACAAGGAACATAACCTCTCTTGATAAGGATGGTAATACTGTGGAAAGACTTCTCACACTGCCTGCCAAATTCATCCAGAGTGTGTATTCTTCCATTAAGCGGGATATGTCATCACTTGCAGCAAAGAGAAATAAGACAGGAAAGAAAAATGGAAAACTGAAGTTCAGGTCTTCCTATGATTCAATAGATCTCAATCAGTATGGAAACACTCACTGGATATGTTACACAGATGAAGGCAACAAGAATGGTAAATACAGGAACACTGTCCATATTGCAGGAATAAAGAGACCTGTACCTGTAAGAGTCTTCGGCATGGAGCAGATTCCATATGGTGCTGAATATGCAAATGCAAAGCTTGTTAAGAAACCTTCTGGAATATATCTCATGCTCACCTGCTATGTTCCGAAACAAGGAAGCAATACAATACAAGAGAAGAAGCTTGTCAATAAGAGAAGAGACAAGGCAAACAAGATATACCATGACATCACAAAAGGAAGAATCCTCATTGTAATGCAGGATGAGAACATAAAAGGATGGCACAAAGGCTTGTTTGGGAAACAGGTGCAGAACTCCGCACTGGGTACACTGAAAAGCAAACTAAAGTCAAATCCGAATGTCATCGTCATAGACAGATTTTTTTCTTCAACAAAGATGTGTCCTGAGTGTGGAGCAACTAAAGAAGACATCACTCTTTCAGACAGGACATTCATCTGTTACAATTGTGGATACACTGAAGAGTGTGATGTGAAGTCAGCAAAAAAAATGCTGCTTGCAGGAAGGCATGAAATGTCCTGCACGCTTGCGGAATGCAAGCGTACTCCGGAGGAGCGGATTTCAGACTTCGATACCTCGTATGAGATATGGAAGCATTCTGCGAAACGCCCAGAGATGGGAAAGAGACCGGAAGCTCCCGGAAGCTCCATCTTCTAGCGTCAGCTAAGATGAAGTCGTTCACACTTACAGGAAAGGAGGCAGCAATGGCCAGCTATATAGGCGCTATAGATCAGGGAACCACAAGTACACGTTTCATACTTTTCTCATCTTCCGGTGAAATTGTCGCAAGCGATCAGATTGAGCACAGACAGATATATCCCAGACCGGGCTGGGTCGAACATGATTGCGCGGAAATATGGGAGAATACGCAGAAAGTGGTCCGTTCAGCCCTGGAGAAAGCCGGTGTCAGGAAGGGAGAGGTGAAGGCCATCGGAATCACGAATCAGAGAGAAACGACAATCGCCTTCAATCCTGAAAGCGGACAAGTGTATCATAATGCCATTGTATGGCAGGATCTGAGAACCAGCAGCATAATTTCACGGCTCAGGAATGTGATGGATGAGAAAGAACTCACGGAGAAGACAGGTCTCCGTTTCTCTCCGTATTTTTCTGCAGGGAAAATGATCTGGCTTATTGAAAATGTGCCTTCTGTTGCAGAGCATCTGTCAAAAGGAGAGGTCGTTTTCGGTACAATTGACACATATCTTGTCTGGAAACTTACCGGCCAGGTCGTTACAGATGTGACAAATGCTTCGCGTTACATGCTGATGGATATCAGGAAACTTGACTGGGATGACGAGCTTCTGGAACTCTGCGGCATTCCCCGCTGTGCCCTTCCCCGTATTGTACCTTCTGTCGGTGAGATTTACGGCTATACGGATATTCTCGGTGATCAGGTTCCTGTATGCGGAATACTTGGCGATCAGCAGGCAGCTCTTTTCGGTCAGGTATGTTTCAATGCCGGGCAGGCGAAGTGTACGTACGGTACGGGATGTTTCATGCTTGTGAATACAGGTGAGAAACTCTGCTATTCCTCAAAAGGCCTCGTAAGTACGGTTGCATATCAGATCAGAGGTGAAAAGCCTGTGTATGCGCTTGAAGGTTCGGTTGCTATCGCGGGATCTCTTGTACAGTGGACGCGCGACAGCCTCAGGATGGTGAAGGATGTCAAGGAACTTGACGAACTTGCCGCAAGTGTCGCGGACTGCGGTGGCGTATATATCGTTCCGGCTTTCTCAGGACTTTTCGCACCGCACTGGAGAAGTGATGCAAGAGGTGTGATCGCAGGTCTTACGGGTTATGTGACGCGGGCTCATATATGCAGGGCTGTGCTTGAAGCCACGGCATTCCAGGCAAATGACATTTTCGAGGCTGTAGAGGCAGACAGCGGTATAAAACTCAGTGTGCTCAAGGTTGACGGAGGACTTACCAATTCGGCTCCGCTCATGGCGTTTCAGGCAGACATATTGTCAATTCCCGTCATAAGGCCCAAGATAATAGAGACCACAGCGCTCGGTGCGGCATATGCTGCGGGGCTGAGTGCCGGCATTTGGCAAAATCTTGAAAATTTGTCATCATACTGGAAGGAACAGCTGCGATGGACTCCGGGAATGGAGGAGAAGCAACGGCAGGAAAAGATTCTCTTCTGGCGCAAGGCAGTTTCAAGAACCCTGAACTGGGCTGATAAAGAGGAATAGGAGATGGATTTCAGTCTTTTCGTAGAACTGGCAAAGGATGCAATACAGATATTCATACTGGCATGGGTGATATACAAACTGTATCTTGCCGTGCAGGAGACAAAGATCACCCAGCTGATCATGGTTCTTGCCGTCTATGCAATAGGCTTCGGGATATGCTACGTTCTTGATTTTGATTTCCTGCTGCTGCTTTACAGGAAGATAACACTTCCTTTTGCCGCTTTCCTGTGCATCATCTTCCACTCCGAGTTCCGGCGTGTCATATCAATGGCGTTTTCCGTGCGCGGACGGTTTTTCAGAATGGGACAGCAGACTACCGCAGAGCAAATCGACTCGATACTGAATGCATGCGAATCCCTTGTCTCAGTGAAAAGAGGCGCACTTATAATTTTTCCACGTCATATCGACATAAAATCCGTCATTGACTCAGGTACAAAACTCAATGCGGATCTTTCCTCTTCCCTTATCTGTACTGTTTTTGATCACGATACACCCCTTCATGACGGAGCAATGGTCATACAGGGAGGAAAGATAATCGCGGCCTCATGCTACCTGCCGCTTTCCGCACAGACAGGCATCAAGGCAAGTTTCGGTACAAGACACCGTGCGGCTCTCGGCCTTGCCGAAGACAGTGATGCCGTGATCATCATAGTCTCAGAGGAAAACGGCGCCATCAGCCTTGCCTACAATGCGAATATCTATTATGACCTCGACAGGGAGTCGATCAAGAAGACAATTCTGGCTCTTCTGAGCTATCATGATGTCACCCCGCAGGAAGTGAAGGAGGAAAGTGATGAAACATAACAGCAAAGGACTCTCTTCTTTTGTTTCAAGCTGGGTTCCCCGTGTGCTTTCCCTTATGGTTGCCATTTTCATTTTCGCAGCCGTGCGGTATTTCAATATGGCAAGCAGGGTCGTGAGCATACCGCTTGATGTCACGCTTCCTGACGGTGCCGGTGTTGAGCCGGAAAGCCTTGTTCCTTCTTCTATCGATATAGTGATATCCGGTGATGATGATCTTGTCTATCTCATAGATCCTGACTCGATCTCTGCCTATGCGGATTTTTCCGATGTTGACAGTTCAGGAATAGCACGCCGTGCGGTTTCTCTTACATATGCGGAAGAAGTATTTGAGGATACTGCTCTCACCGTGAGGGCTGATCCTGATATCGTACGCATACTTTTCAGGGACGGCAATGCTTGAGGGAATCGGTGTTGATATTGTCCAGAACAGCCGTTTTGAGACATTAAGCGAGAATACTCTGAACCATATACTCAGTGAAGAGGAGAAAACATATGCCTCAACGCTTGAGGGGCAGGCAGTCATTGAATTCACTGCATCACGCTTTGCGGCGAAAGAGGCTCTCTCCAAAGCACTCGGTACCGGGTTCAGACAACTTCAGCCGCGGCATATAACAGTACGGCATGATGAGATGGGCAGACCTTATTTTCTCATTTCTCCCGAAGTCTGTGATCTTTTTGCAGGATCGGATATCCATCTTTCGATCTCACATGAAAAGGATTATTCCGTCGCAATGGTGGTGATTGATGGCAAGAAGTGACTGGAAAAGACCTGCGCCTGCTCCTCTTGAGAGCGGCTGTAAAAGAGTGAAGCTCACAGTAAGCTATGACGGATCGGCATATAATGGCTGGCAGTGCCAGTCAAACGGTGTAGGCGTGCAGGATGTGCTCAATGAAAAACTTTCGGCTATCTACGGTACCCGGATCATGGTGCATGGCTCTGGCCGCACTGACAGAGGAGTTCACGCGCTTGCCCAGGTCTGTCATTATGATGTGAGAGAGGATGCCTGTTCCATAAAAGATGAAAAAGTCGCTTTGGCACTTAATTCGCTGTTGCCTCTTACTGTGAGGGCTATAAAAAGCGAGAGTGCCGACGGCAGCTTTCACGCGCGCTTCACGACCATGGCAAGAGAGTACAGGTATTTTGTGAAAGCAAAAAACGATGCTCTTCCTTTTGATTATAATTATGTGGGACTGTACAGCAGGCTGCCTGATATCGGACTTCTTAATTCCTATGCATCTGTACTGGCAGGCACACATGATTTCACGACATTCGCTTCCAGCAGGGATCAGTCAGTCTCCAGAATGCGCGATATATATGAGTCTTACTGGAGCGCGGTACATGACAGGTTCGGAAATCTTCTTTACTGCTATACAGTTACTGGCAATGCTTTTTTATATCATCAGGTGCGTTCGATGGTGGGAACGATGATGGGCCTGGCGCTCAGAGGTGGAAGCTGTGAGGCTTTCAGTGCACTGCTTGAGGCAAAGGACAGGATGCTTGCCGGCACGACAGCACCGTCCTCCGGGCTTTATCTTTCCCGCATCAGCTATGATGAGGATGAGTACAGATGGTTTGAGGAAGGCGGGATCAGATAGTGCTGAGGTTCTTGCAGTCCGGGCACGGGAAATCTTATTATATGGATGATACGGAAGGGTTTGATGCAGAGAGACAGTGCCGCTGAATATTTTTTCTCACTCACAGATGATGCGCTCAGCGTTATAAGAAAAGATCCTCTGAGAGAGGTTGTGAAGCCTTATGCCTACAGGATTGAGAATGAAGAGGATGTCAGGCTGGACGCAAAACTTGATGAGATCATAAACAGAAGAAAAACTGATTCCGCTCCTGTGCCGGAGAAACGGGAAAACAAAGGAAAGAACAGGCCGGGTTTCCTTCATCTGAATGATCTGCTTCAAGACTGTCATGCATGTGATTTCTGGCTTAACCGTACTGACCGCATTGAAGCCGGAACCGGTGCAATCAGGCCTCTTTTCGTTTTTGTTCTTGACCGGGTGCTTGAAGATGGTTCCTTCATGAGTGCACAGGAGAAAGTCTTTTTCGGCAAATGGCTTGCCGCACTTCGTCTTGATGTCAGGAAGGAGTGTTATTTCACATCTGTCATAAAATGTCCGGGCAGCGGCGGCTATATACCGCAGGAATGTGAGAATATACTCATAAGCCAGCTTGAATCCCTTCATCCTGCCGTTGTCATGATGCTCGGCAGTGCCGGAGCTCTTGTGGCTGCCGGAACCGGAGATATTTTCAAGGCAAGAGAGAGTGTTTATGAATATCATGGATTCAGAACCGTTTGTTCTTTCTCTCCGGCACAGGTGCTGGAAGACTATCAGGCATTGAGACGACCGATATGGGAGGATCTGAAGAAAGCCGCCCGTATTGCAGGGACAGATGGCAGGCTGCACTGATGTATGCGAAGGTTCTGATCAGCATCCCTCTTGATGAGGATTTCACCTATCTTATTCCTCCCTCGATGAATGTCAGGCCAGGCTGCCGTGTGGTCGTTCCGTTCGGCTCCAGATCTGTCACGGGATATGTTACGGATATTGAGCAGGAATATCCTGTGCCTTATTCCCTGAAAGAGATCATAAGGGTTGTTGATAAAGATGAGCCTGTTTTCACTCCCGAGCTTGTTACTCTTGCAAGGTTTGTTTCCAGAATGTATCTGTGTTCCGCAGGACAGGCGCTTGATGCGATGATCCCGTCAGGACGGCGGGATACCGATTCATGCGTTCTCTCATCTGAAAGCAATTTCCGCCCGGTTGACAGGCTTTCCAGGCAGCAGGAAGCTGCCCTTGAGAAGATAAATTCGGCTACAGGAATGTATTATCTTTACGGAGTGACCGGTTCCGGAAAAAGTGAAGTGTTCCTGAGAGCGGCCGAGGAGGTTGTCAGCCAGGGCAGGCAGGTTATCTATCTGGTACCGGAGATCACGCTGACACATCAGCTGGTTGATGATGTCATGCAGCGCTTTGACAATCGCGTTGCGCTGCTTCATTCAGCGCTCACTCCTTCGCAGCGTCTCAGACAATGGCATAAGATAATGCGCCATGAAGTTGATCTTGTCATAGGTGCACGTTCTGCTGTTTTCGCACCATGCATCAATCTTGGCCTGATAATAATGGATGAAGAACATGAGAACAGTTATAAAAGCGGATCCACGCCGCGCTATCATGCCAGACAGATTGCCCAGAAACGTGCATCGATGAACAATGTTTCCTTCATCATGGGTTCTGCCACTCCGTCTCTGGAAGCCTGGAACATGATGGAGAGAGGAATTGTGAAACGCATTGACATGCCTGAGCGTGTCGGCGGCGGTGTGAGACCGGAAATTGAAGTTGTGAGCATGCTCGGGCAGGACAGGTGCATTTCCACTCGTCTTGAAGATGAGATAAGACGCACTCTGCTCGACGGACGCAGTGTCATTCTCTTTCTCAACCGCCGAGGCTATTCATATTACTATCACTGCAATTCATGCGGTCATGTTGTTGAATGTCCTCATTGTTCTGTCGCTATGACTTATCACAAAGCTGACGGCAGGCTTCAGTGCCACTACTGCGGGTTTTCCATGCCTCTTTCCGATACATGTTCCCGGTGCGGTTCGACAGACATGAGTGTTGCAGGTCATGGTACGGAAAAAGTGGAGGAAGAGATAAGGAAACTGTTTCCCTCCGCATCCTGCGCCAGACTGGATGCTGATGTGGCCGCCGGAGACAAGGAGAAGGTAAGAGATGTCATTCATGCTTTCAGGGATGGCTTGATTGATATCCTGCTCGGCACTCAGATGGTTGCAAAAGGTTTCAATTTTCCTTCTTTGTCTCTTGTAGGTGTGATAAATGCGGACAGCACTCTGTCAGTCCCTGATTTCAGAAGTGAGGAAAGAACCTTCAGCCTGCTTGAACAGGTTGCGGGAAGAGCCGGACGTTATGATTCAAAGGGAAAGGTTCTGATTCAGACATTCCGGCCTCAGAACAAGGCGATATTGGCAGTTGAGAACAACAGCGGCGAGGATTTTTATAAAGGCGAGATGGAAGTGAGGAAAATTCTGCATTATCCTCCATACAGCCGGTTCCTGTCCCTTGTATTCAGAAGCCGTGTGAGGGAAAAGGCGCACAACGGAGCCCTTATGTTCTCGTCCATACTGAAAGAGATCACAGATGCTCTTCCACATGAGGCAGAAGTCACTGTGACAGGTGTCAGTCCTTGCGTGATAGAAAAAAAATCCGGCTCATGGCGCTATCAGGTGCTGCTCAGCAGCAGCAGCATTCTTCTGCTTGATGACATTGTACGCAAGGCTCTGGATGACTATAAGGCACCGGGCGGACTCTACATCGAAATCGATGTTGATCCTCTTTCTCTTATGTGAAGCGGAAAAACATTCACGAAAGCCTTCACTTGTGCTATATTTCCATCATGCTTGATATTTATACATTAGGAGATGAAGTTCTCCGTGAACCATGTGAAAGGGTGAGTGAATTTGACAGTGCGCTTGCCATGCTTACGGATGCGATGTTCGAAACGATGATAGATGCTGACGGAGTCGGGCTTGCCGCTCCTCAGGTAGGTGTTTCCCGCCGGTTTTTTGTAGTTGACACAAGAAGGGAAGGAGAGCGTCTCGCATTTTTCAATCCTGAGATTGTCGAGACAAGCGATGACAGTGTTCCTTATGAGGAAGGCTGCCTTTCTGTTCCCGGGCTTTATCATGATGTGATGAGGCCGTCCAGAGTGACAGTCCATGCTCAGGATATCAACGGAAAAGGCTTTACACTGCAGGCCTCCGGCCTTCTTGCCCGTGTCATACAGCATGAGTATGACCATCTGGAAGGCAGGCTTTTCATCGACAGGCTTGATGAAAAGGAGAAGGAAAAAATGAACGCTCTCTGGCAGAGAAGGCAGAAAAAGGAACAGAAGAAAAGGAAGAAGAAGTGAGAGTGCTTTTTGCGGGAACAGATGAAATAGCAGTGCCCGTGCTTGAACATCTGGCTGAACATAATCTTGTACGAGCTGTTCTGACCTCTCCGGATGCTCCTGGAAGGAGAGGAAAGAATCTGCTTCCAAGCCCGGTCAAGTCCAAGGCTGTTGAGATGGGGCTTGAAGTCCTGCAGCCCGAGCATCTGAAAAAAGAAGCAAGAGATGAAGTGGCGGCGTTATGCTGTGATACCCTGATCTCATTCTGTTATGGAAAGATCTTCGGCCCCAGGTTTCTTTCGCTTTTTGAAAGGAAGTTCAACATCCATCCCTCCCTGCTGCCATCCTACAGGGGCTGTGCCCCTCTGCAGGCAGCCATTCTGAATCAGGACACATCATGTGCGATTTCAATACAGGATATCGCACCGGCAGTCGATGAGGGTGATATTTACATAACGCAGTCCTTCCCCCTTGACGGAAGGGAAACCATCACCTCGCTTTCTGATAAAGTTGCCTGCCTTGCTCCTGCGCTGATTGAGGATCTTCTCATGAATATCGATGTTTTCAAGCCATGCAGACAGTCTGAGTCCGGCGTCAGTTATACGACGTTCGTGAAGAAAGAGGATGCCCGTCTTGATTTCAACCGCAGTGCGAGAAGTCTCCACTGTGCGGTGCGCGCCTATGAGAAATGGCCGAAAGCCAGCTGTTTTCTTGACGGAGAACAGCTTTATCTGCTTTCTGTATCAGGTTCCGTTTTCGATATCCAGGACGAGAAATGCGGAGAAAAGCCAGGAACTGTGGTCTCACATGAAAAGGGGCGCGGATTCAGGATTGCCACAGGAAACGGCTATCTTTATGTCAACAGGCTCCAGATAGCGACAAAGAAAGCTATGGACAGCGAGTCTTTCCTGAATGGACGGCGTGATATCATTTCAAAGGTGCTTGCATGATGAAAAGGCTGTTATCCTTCCTGCTTCTTGCTGTTGTCATTCTTTCCTTTCCCCTGGCGGCAAAGGAAGGAGAACGCCCGGTTGTGGCTCTGGTTCTCTCCGGCGGCGGTGCAAGAGGCTTTGCCCATGTCCCGATAATCGCAGAACTTGAAAGGAGAGGTATCATACCGGATCTGATTGTCGGAACAAGCATGGGGGGTCTTGTCGGAGGTCTTTACTCTGCCGGGTATACGGCACAGGAAATGTATGATTTCATTCTCAGAACCGACTTTGTGGATGTTGTGTTCAATATCAGCCAGGAAGATTCTCCGCTTCCGGTCAAAGCTTATGATGATTATTCTGACAATTCTTTCTCGATAGGAATTTCCGAGCATGGTTTCGGATCAAGAGATTCCCTCCTTGACGACAGTCATGTGAATCTGCTGCTCCATCAGGCCGTGGCAAAGGCAGAAGCTTTTGATGATTTTGACAGCCTTCCGATTCCATTCAGAACCGTAGGTACAAATTACAAGACGGGAGAGGGGATAATTTTTTCTTCCGGTTCATTCTATGAGGCCCTGAGGGCGACCATGTCAATGCCCGTTGTGTTTCCCTCCATCGTTCTTGATGACGGAACATATGTGGTGGACGGAGGCATGTACAACAACATGCCGGTAGATCTTGCCCGCTCTCTCGGCGCCGATATCATCATAGCAGTAGATGTCAATGAGAGTGTTCTGGCATACACAGGTGAAAGCGGAGCCATCAATACGCTTTCAGGTTCGCTTGAACAGTATCTGCTTATCGGGGGGCAGATAAATACGAGCAGACAGTATGATGATGCGGACTATCTGCTTATTCCCGACACCAGCCGCTTTTCGGTCATCGCTTTTGATGAGACACACAGCATTCTCGAAGCAGGAGAGAAGTTCGTTGAGGAAAATCAGTCTGTTTTCGACGAGATTGAGGCTCTCCTTGCAGAGTATCTTCCCTCTGAAAGGGCAGTGCTTTACCGGGATCTGGAATACCCTGTGATAAAAGCCTTTTCATTTGAGGAGAAGCTTGAGAGCTTTTCCCGTTATTTCAGCAGATTCACAGGTGAAGAGTATGATGAGGAGACAATAGCTGAAATTGACAGAATACTGAACCAGATAAAGGAAGTGATGAATCTTCTCAGTGTCAGCTATAAGTATATTGACGGGACAGTGTATGTCCGAAGCCGTGATTATGCAGGAACTACCGGCACTCTCAGTCTGGGTCTTGTCGGAGGCTTCCATTCCTATACGCATTTCAAGAATGGTGTCCATAAGGCAGTTTTCAATCCGGATCTGTCGCTTTCCCTGGAATTCCGTTTCGGTCCGCTCTCTCTGACTCAGGCTGTTAAAATAGGGCAGCAGAACATGCTTTCTTTTTCTCTTTTCAGCCAGATTGCAGGTGTAGCGGGATTTAATCTGAATGTACATGGCGGTTTTGGAGGATTCTCCGCCATTTCCGGCAGAAGCTATGAGAACCGTTATCCGACAAGGGACTGGAATGCCGGAGCGGAAGCGGGGTTTGTACTGATGAAAGGCCGGAGCCACCGCTTTGATATTTCAATAGGATACGATTTTTACAGTTTCGGCAGAATCTCAGGAAGCAGGCATACAGGTATCAGCGAAAAGGATATCTGGAAGGATAAGTACAAGAACCTGCTGGTTCTGCGTTCTTCATATCATTTTGACGGAAGACTTCTTGAAAGCATGAGCGGATCCTCTTATGATTTCAGACTGTCCGCAGCCTTTGGATATGACGGGAAAATCAGGTATGACGCACGTCTGGACTTTGATGCCGCACTGAACATTGGCGAAAGGAGTCCCCATTTCCTTATCTTTGATCTGTCTCTTTTTTCATCACGCATGCCGTATGAACTGCTTTCATCCTATAAAGTTGATGTGTTCGGCCAGATTTCAGCTGATTATGTTTTCTCATCTGCTGCATACAGATATTATCCCTTCAGTGCTGGAAGCGGTTTCTATTTTGCCGGAGGTCTGTTTGCCGAAGCTCTGAACGGAGATGATGATGTTTCCCCTTCCGCCGGCAGGAAGAATGCCTCTATGATTCCTTTCGAAACGATTGACAGTATGGAATACGGGCTGACTCTGGAGGCAGGATACAAAACAGATTTCACAGAACTGAATCTCTGCCTGTGTTTTTCATTTACAGGCAAAGGTGCCATTGTCATAGCATTCAAGTGAGAGGAGAAGCTTTATGCTGCGCGACAGAATAGAAAGAGAGCTCATGAAAGCTGTCAGAATACTTCCGGCGGACTGTGAGGTTCTGATAAGAAAAGCTTACGGAAGCGAGTGCAATGAAGCGGGACGCAAGGTGCTTTCCCACATAATCGAGAATATAAGGATAGCCGGAGCAGGCGCGCTTCCTCTTTGTCAGGACTGCGGTATGTTCTACTGTTACGTTTTTCTTTCAGAAAACTGCAGGATACCTCTTTCCGTGCTGGAAAATGAGATAAATGCGGGCTGCGCAGGGGCGGCTCTTAAGGCATATTACAGGAAAAGCGTTGTCAGCGATCCTGTTTATGAGAGAAACAATACCGGTACAAATCTTCCGGTCATTATAAACTGGGAGACATGTACCGGAAATGAAACAACGATAGCATTCCTTCTGAAGGGCTTCGGTTCGGAGAACTGCTCTTCTGTACGGATGCTGCGTCCTACTGACGGTGAAGATGGAGTTGTGTCTGCTGTATTGGATATGGTCATGGCAGCGGGCGGCAAGCCGTGTCCTCCTATGTTCCTCGGTGTGGGTATCGGCGGAACGATGGATAAAGCCGCCTTGCTGAGCAAAAAGGCTCTGTTCCGGCAAGCCGGTGAACATAATGGTGATGAGCGTTATGCAAAGCTTGAGACACGGTTGCTTGATGAGATCAACAGGCTTGACATAGGCCCCGGAGGGCTTGGCGGGTGCAATACATGTCTGTCGGTTGCAGTTGAACAGTATCCGACTCATATTGCAGGCCTGCCGGTTGCGCTGTCTGTCAACTGCTGGGCAGACAGAAAGGCGTTCATAAAAATAAAAGACGGAGAGGCTGTATGAATCTGGAACTTCCTTACAGCGGATGCGCGCTGGAAAGAATGAGAGCCGGTGATGAGGTTATAATCTCCGGCCGTTTATATGTGGGACGTGATCAGGTTCATAAACGGCTCTTCACGTGCCTTGATAATCCGCCGTTCAGTTTTAAGGGCAATGCTGTTTACTACATGGGACCTAGTCCTGCTCCACAAGGATATCCGGTCGGAGCCGCAGGCCCGACAACCTCTTCACGCATGGATCCTTATTCTCCTTCGCTTCTTGAGGCGGGGCTGAGAGTCATGATAGGCAAAGGCCCGAGAAGTGTGGAGGTGCAGAGAGCGTGTGCGCGCTTTCATGGTGTCTATCTTTACACTTATGGCGGATGCGGAGCGCTTTACTCTTCATGCATCAAAAGCTGCAGGATAGTCGCATATCCTGAACTTGGCCCCGAAGCTCTGCTTGAACTGGAGGTTGAGAATTTCCCTTCGATCTGTTTTTATGATGCACATGGAGGAAAACTCAGATAATGAATTATTTGACGGGCTGTCTTTCTGTCTGTAAAATTATCTTTCAGGAGAGAGAAAGGGGAATAAAAGAATGAGAAGAGCTGCATCTTCAGTCTTGTTTTTGTTTTGTCTTGTCCTTTGCTTCTCCTGCTCGGGCAGAGAACAGGGGCAGACTCTGAAACAGCACAGCATCAGCGAAGATGAAATCGTATCTCTTCCGGCACCTGAAAAACTTGATGATCAGTTCGCATATGTTTTCGGCTATAAACTGTCCCAGACACTGAGTCAGGGAGTTGAGGATGTGAATCCTGAGTACATCACGCTCGGCACATATGATGCTTTCCGCGGTGTCAGTCTTTATACTGATGCCGAAATGGATGATATCCTTTCCCGGTTTCAGGAGGAAATATTCAAAAGAGCGGAAGAGGCTTATGCAGACATGAGCCGTGAGAATCTGTCCAGAGCTGAGAAGTATCTTGAGACAAACGGAAAAAGAAGCACAGTTGTGTCGATTTCTCCCGAAGTACAGTATGAAGTGTTGCGTGACGGATACGAAAGCGGGCGCATGCCCTCTTCTGATTCTTCGGTGACAATAAGCTATCACATGGTGACCCTGGACGGATACAGCACCGGCACACAGGGCAGCCAGACCTATCATGTTGAGCTTTCCTCTGCCATACCGGGCTTTACATCTGTCATTACCAGGATGAAGGAAGGCGAGAAAGTAAGAGCATGGATACATCCCTCGCAGGGATACGGACCTTACGGGAACGGAAATATAGGACCGAATGAACTGCTGATTTTTGATATTGAACTAATCAGCATAGATGACTGAAAGCAGCTCGCTGTAACTTGATGCGTGGTATTTTATTCTGCTATCCGACGTATCAAGATCCCTTCCCAGGTGCAGATAGCAGGTATCAATGCCGCTGTCTATTCCTCCTTTGATGTCCGAAGACAGGCTGTCTCCTATTATAAGGCATTCTTCTTTCGATGCATGTATGATTTCAAGTGTCTTGTCAAAGAAATCCGTTGACGGTTTCTGGTATCCTATTTCTTCGCTTATTATGATATGGCTGAAATATTTTGAGGCTCCCAGAGCATCAAGGCGTCCTCTCTGAACACTTGCGATTCCGTTTGTGATAACCTCGAGATCATAATCGTGTCCCAGCCTTTCAAGCAGGCCGGGAGCTCCTTCTATATAATGGGCATTCGAGGCCAGACAGTTTACATAAAACAGGTTGGCTTCATTTGCGTCATAAGGCAGCCCCTGCTGCTCAAAGAAAAGGGAGAATCTTCTCACTTTCAGTTCCGCCATGCTCATTTCCCCTTTTTCAAAAGAGTTCCAGCATCTGCGGTTGCATTCCTCATAGGAAGAGAAAGTCTCTTCTTCATGCGAAAGATTATAGTGGTCAAAAAGCAGATTCAGTGCTATCTTTTCAGTAAGAGAGAAATCAAGAAAAGTACCGTCCGCATCAAGAAGGAGAAATTTGTAATTCAGCATGAAGCAAATTTAGAATGGACAGCATTTAAATTCAAGAGGAGGCCGGCATGAGAGCACAATGGCAGTGGATAATAAGCGGGATACTGCTGTCTGTTATAGGCATATTCATTCTTACCAGCCCGGCAGCAGTCATAAAAGTTGCTGTTATAGGTTTCGGGTTTTATACGGTTCTTGATTGCATATATTCTCTTGTTATCTCGATTTCCCTGAGAAAATACGCGCTTGTGTTCAAGATAAATACGCTGAGGATACTTATCGGTCTTGCAATAGGAATACTGGTTCTGTATTTCGGTTTTGCAGCCTCAGGCGTGCAGCTCTCGTCATGGACAGGATATGCGATTGCCACATACCTGTTTCTTTCCGCTCTGACACAGTTCATTGAAGCATATCTTATGGAGAAAAGCGGGTATTTGCAGAATTCCGGAGCAAAAAGCAGTGCGGTGATCTCACTGGTTCTTTCTCTGATAATGTTCATATTCCCTTCAATTCTTGGCACTGCGGTGATAACTGTAATAGGAGTGTGCATGGTTTTCTTCTCCATAATCATGATTGTCTGGGGAATAAAGATGCTGGCATTCGAGAAGAACATCAGCGCTCAGTCCAGGGAATTTGAGGCTGAATGGGAGAATCGTGATTAGTAATTCACGTTTATGTATATTCATTCATTTTTTATGAAATCTTACTTGACTGTTTCTGTGCTGTTTATTTATGATATGGCTATTCAGTCTAAGGAGAAACAAATCTCGATATGAAGAAAAATGCAGAACTTCACCATCACTGTGGATTGCGTATGACCATCTAGGCATGGCTGGTTCTGCTGTATACTGGTTCCCTCGCCTAGATGCGGGGGATTTTTTTTACCGGGAGGTGAATACATGAGTGAGGAAAAGAGACTTCGGATTGCGATTCAGAAAAGCGGACGGCTTTCAGAGAAAAGTCTTGAGATAATACGCTCCTGCGGTATTGATTTTCAGGCAGATGACAGAGTTTTGCGTTCTTCTGCATCCAATTTCCCTCTTGATTTCATTTTTGTGCGTGATGATGATATACCGACATATGTTTATGACAATGTCGCGGATATAGGCATAGTAGGGCGGAATGAGCTTGATGAATCCGGCTGTGCTCTTGATGTTGTCAGGGATCTGGGTTTTGCCTCATGCCGTCTCTCAATTGCAGTTCCGGATGAATTCGCCTACACAGGACTGAAGTGTCTGGAAGGAAAGAGAATTGCCACCTCATATCCGGTCATCCTTTCTTCGATACTTGAGAGAAATGGTGTGAAAGCCGATCTTGTCACAGTTTCCGGCAGTGTTGAGATCACACCTGCGATCGGAATTGCGGACTGTATCTGCGATCTTGTAAGTACCGGTACGACGCTCAGGATGAACGGGCTCAGGGAAGTTGAGGAAATATATCATACATCTGCAGTGATGGCTGCAAGAAAGGATTTTTCTTCTGAGCCGGAGAAAAAGGAAATACTTGACCGCCTTCTTCTGCGTATGGATACGGTCAGCAACGCGAAAAAGAAAAAATATGTTCTTTTCAATCTTCCTTCGGACAAACTGGATGAAGCTGCTTCAATCATAGGCGGGATGAAGAGCCCTACTGTTACTCCTCTTCTTGATAAGAACTGGGTATCTGTTCAGTCGGTGGTAAGTGAAGACCGCTTCTGGAATGTTTTTGAGGATCTCAGAAACCTGGGAGCGGAAGGTGTTCTTGTAATGCCGATTGAGAAGATGTCTGATTAGAAGGAGAAAATGGATGTATCTGAAGTTTTATGATAACCCGGATGAAAGTGAATACCTTCCCCTGCTGGAGAGGAGTCTGTGCGATGACGGGAGTCTGCGCAGGTGTGTTTCAGATATTATTGAAAATGTCAGGGTGAGGGGAGATGAGGCGCTGAGGGAATATGAGGAGAGATTCGATTCCTCAAGACTTGGCAGTTTCCATGTAACAGAGAAGGAGTTTGATGAGGCTGAAGCCAGTGTCCCGCGGGAACTTAAGAGCGCAATAGAGAGAGCATACGGGAATATCCTTGCTTTTCACGAGGCCCAGAAAAGCAATGGCGAATGTGTAGAGACAATGAAAGGCGTGAAATGCTGGAGGAAAGTTGTTCCGATTTCAAAAGTCGGGCTTTACGTTCCAGGGGGTACCGCACCGCTGTTTTCTACTGTACTGATGCTTGCCATCCCCGCAAAAGCCGCAGGATGTCCTTCTGTGACACTTGCCACACCCGCAAAAGAAGGAACTGTCAATCCGGCTGTTCTCTATTGCGCAAGACTATGCGGGGTGGATAATGTCATAAAGCTCGGAGGTGCTCAGGCAATTGCTGCAATGGCATACGGAACTCAGAGTATCAGCAAAGTCGACAAGATTTTCGGTCCGGGCAGCCGTTATGTCACTTTTGCCAAGAGTATTGTCTCTTCTTTCTGTGCGATAGATATGCTTGCAGGTCCAAGTGAGGTCATGGTGGTGTGTGATAAGTCTTCTGATCCTGTTTACGTGGCATGTGACCTTCTGTCGCAGGCGGAACACGGGTGCGACAGTCAGGTTATTCTTATGATCAGGGCCGGAGACGGAAAAGAAGCACGTGATGTCTATGAGAGAATCGAACAGGCTCTTTCTGCCCAGATTGGTATTCTCGGCAGGCATGAATATATGCTTCCAAGTCTTTCGCATTCAGCTGCCATAGCAGTGTATGATGATGTAAAGCTGATGAAAATCGTTAATGAGTATGCACCTGAACATCTGATTCTGAACTGCCGGAATTATCATGATCTTGTGCATATGGTTGAAAGTGCAGGATCTGTTTTTCTCGGCCCGTATTCACCGGAGAGTGCAGGTGACTATGCATCCGGAACAAACCATACACTCCCCACATCGGCATGGGCGCACAGTTCATCAGGCGTCTCCCTTGACAGCTTTGTCAAGAAGATAACGGTGCAAGAACTGACAAAAGAGGGGCTTTCATCTCTCGGAGGGACAATAATGAGGATGGCCGAGGCTGAAGATCTTATGGCACACAGCCAGGCTGTAAAGGTGAGATTGGGATGAGCGTTCGTGATTTGATGAGAAAAAACATACGCACGCTCGAGCCGTACAAGTGTGCACGTGATGAAGCAGGCCCGGATCTGGATATTTATCTTGATGCCAATGAGAATTATGCATCATTAAGCACTTACGGGAGAATCAACCGCTATCCGGAGAGTACCGGCCGCACTCTTCTGAAAGCTGCCGCCTCCGCTTTCTCTCTTCCAGTGGATATGATTGCGGCGGGTAACGGTTCTGATGAACTGATAGATGTGCTTTTCAGAATCTTCTGTACTCCGGGCAGGGATTCTGTCCTTGTTTTTCCTCCTACATATGGAGAATACAGCGTGCTCGCTTCCATAAATGACGTGAAGGTCATCTCATGTTCTCTGAATGAGGATTATTCTCTGTGCGAAAGCGAAGCAGAGAGAATTATAAGGGAATGCAGGCCGAAACTTACATTTTTCTGTTCTCCTAACAATCCGAGCGGCAATCTTCTGGACAGGGATGCAATACTCCGTCTTGCGTCTGTTAATGAAGGGATAAGCGTTGTGGATCAGGCTTATATTGATTTTGCTCCGGAAGGTGCTTTCACTGCTGCGGATGTTAAAGCCAATGAGAGGCTTGTGATACTGAGGACAATGTCTAAAGCATGGGCTGCCGCGGGCTGCAGGATAGGTATCATGATGGCCTGTCCTGAAATCCTGTCTGCTTTTCATGATGTCAAATATCCTTATAATATCAGCACGCCTGCTTCAGATGAAGCTGTAAGGATCCTTTCTGATCAACCCGCTTTCAAAAAGCGTGTTGATCAGATAATTTCAAACAGGGAATATCTTATGAGAGAGCTTTCCCGCCTGGATGGTGTGCTGGAGGTGAAAAGAAGCGATGCGAATTTCTTTCTTGTGCGCTTTGCATCGGCAAAGCGCGTTTATGATGAACTCAAGAAACACGGAATAGCTGTAAGGGACAGAAGCGGCCAGATTCACTGTGAAGGCTGTCTGCGTATTACGGTAGGCAGCATGGCTGAATGCCGCGCCCTTGTCCGGGCGCTTGAATTGATTCTTTCGGGAGGTGGGAGATGAAAGCAGAAAAGTCCGTGCTGTTTATTGACAGGGACGGTGTCATAGTGGAAGAGATGCAGGTTGACAGCCTTGAGAAAATCCATTTCATTAAGCATGTGATGGAAGCTCTGCGGGAGATAAGGAGAAAAACTGACTTCCTCATTGTGATGGTTTCCAATCAGGATGGAGTGAATACGCCTTCTTTTCCTTACGATGATTTTCTTGCCGCACATGAGAAAATACTTGAGATACTGAGAGGAGAGGATGTTTTCTTCGATGACATTTTCATTGACTATTCCCTTCCTGAGGACAGATGTCCCGGACGCAAGCCCGGTACAGGCATGCTCAGTGAGTTTTTCACTGATGAATATGATCTTTCATCATCTTTTGTCATCGGGGATCGCCTCACTGATATGAAACTTGCCGGAAATCTCGGGGCAAAAGGAATATGGTTCCATCCAAAGGGTCAGGAAGAAACTCCTTCACATGTTGTTTTAGAATCGGATTCATGGCTTGAAATAGCAGCCTTTCTTACAAATTCAGATATTAAAACGCATCGTAAGGCATCGATAGAAAGAAAGACTAAAGAAACAGATATCTTTTTGTCGGTCGATCTGGACGGCAGCGGACAGGGAAAAATATCAACAGGGATAGGTTTCTTTGACCATATGCTTGAACAGATAGTAAAACATGCCAGATTTGATGTGGAATCCTCTTTCTGCGGAGACACAGAAGTTGATGAGCATCACAGTGTTGAGGATATTGCCCTTTCTCTGGGAAAGGTAATAAACAGTGCGCTGGGCGATAAGAAAGGAATCAGCCGGTATGGTTTCGATCTTCTGTGCATGGATGATGTGCATGCCGAGGTATCCATAGATTTCTCCGGACGTCCGGATCTTGTTTTTGATGTTGGATTCACGAGGGATTACATAGGCTCTTTTCCATCTGAAATGATAAAGCATTTCTTCAAATCCTTCTGTGATGAAGCCCGATGCAATCTTTACATGAATGTCAGCTGCGGTAATGCCCATCATCAGGCAGAAGCTCTGTTCAAGGCTTTTGCAAGGGCTGTGAGGATGGCGGTCAGACGCATGCCGGGCTGTAACGATGTAGTTTCCAGCAAAGGAGTTCTTGAATGACAGCTGTAGTTGATTATAATGCGGGCAACATATTTTCGGTTGTATGTGCACTTGAACGTCTCGGGGAAAAAGTTGCCGTTACATCCGACAAGGATACGATACTGTCGGCGGACAGAGTCGTTTTCCCCGGTGTCGGTCATGCTGTGAGCGCTATGGAGGAATTGGAGAAGTGCGGTCTTATTGGTGTGCTGAGAAGTGTGACCCGGCCTTTTCTCGGTATCTGTCTAGGAATGCAGCTGATGTGTTCGACCAGCGAAGAAGGCCCGGCATCTCTTCTTTCCATAGTCAATGCGGATGTGAAGAAATTCGATCCTTCAATATGCCATAAAATACCACAGATCGGATGGAATACCGTATTCAATCTTTCATCCCCTTTGTTTGATGGTGTAAAAGAAGGTACGTATTTCTTCTTTGACCATTCATATTACGTGCCTCTTCTGAATGATAATACTGCCTCTTTCAGCGAATATTACGGTTTTGATTATTCTTCTGCGCTGTGCTGGGATAATTTCTTCGGGGTGCAGTTCCACCCGGAGAAAAGCGGTAAAGCCGGAGCCCGGGTGCTGGAGAATTTCATCCATATGGAGCTGTGATTTATGTTAATATTCCCTGCAATTGATCTTATAGAAGGAAAGTGCGTGCGCCTTACAAAAGGTGATTACTCTGCAGGAAAAGTATATGATGCTTCCCCGCTTGAGTGTGCAAAGCGTTTTGAGGACGCAGGGCTGACTCGTCTCCATCTTGTCGATCTGGAAGGGGCCAGAGACAAAGAGCCGAAAAACCTTGATGTACTGGAGGCCATAGCATCAAGGACATCCCTTGTCGTGGATTACGGCGGAGGAATGTATTCCACATCATCGCTTGAGGCAGCTTTCAATGCCGGCGCATCTTTTGTCACCTGTGGCTCCACGGCTGTCAGGAATCGGTCTCTTGCCCTCGACTGGATTGAGATGTACGGTGAGAAAATCATCCTGGGCGCTGATTGCGTGCATGGACGCATTGCTGCCGGTGCGTGGATGGAGAGAACAGGATTTGATGTGGTTCCGTTTATTTCCTCATATCTTGACAAGGGAATAAAATACTGCATTTCAACAGATGTGGCGAAAGACGGGATGCTTTCAGGTCCGGGGTTTGAGTTGTATGAGAAAATACTCTCGTCTCTGGATGTGTGTCTGATTGCATCAGGTGGAATCAGCTGCATGGAGGATATTGAAAGATTGCGTGATATGGGCGTTTACGGGGTAATAGTCGGTAAGGCTTACTATGAAGGAAAACTGTCCCTGAAGGATCTTAAGGAGGCGGAGGAATGTTAGCAAAAAGGATTATACCGTGCCTTGACATAAAAAACGGACGGACTGTCAAAGGAATCAATTTTCTTGGTCTCAGGGATGCCGGCGATCCTGTCGAGAATGCTGTACGTTACTGTGAGGAAGGAGCTGATGAGCTTGTTTTCCTTGATATCAGCGCGACAGTTGAAGGCCGAGAGCCGATAGGCGGACTGGTGAGGAAAATCGCAATGAATCTTAATATCCCTTTCACTGTAGGAGGCGGTATTAAAACAGCAGAGGATGTGAAGAACATATTGCTCTGCGGTGCGGATAAAGTCTCCATAAACAGCCAGGCCGTAAGAAACAGCGGAATGATAAAACAGGCATGTGAACGTTTCGGCTCTCAGTGCATGGTTGTCGCAATTGATGTCAGGGCAAACGCGTCAATGCCCTCCGGCTATGAGGTTTATATTGATGGAGGAAGAACCGCTTCAGGCCTTGATGCACTGGAGCATGCCCGTACGGTTGAAAAACTGGGAGCCGGAGAAATACTGCTGACCAGCATGGAGAGTGACGGAACGAAAAACGGTTTTGATCTGGCTATCACATCTCTTTTAAGCCGCTCTCTTTCCATTCCCGTCATCGCCTCGGGAGGTGCGGGAAAGCCTGAGGATTTCCTTGATGTCTTCTCCCCCTCCTGTGATGCTGCCGCAGCTCTTGCCGCATCTGTATTTCACTATCACGAAATTGATATTTCTGATCTGAAAAACTATTTACAAGAACATGGAATTCCTGTTAGGGTGTGAAAATATCCGGGGAATATAAAAATGGAAATAGATTTTGCAAAAGGCGGCGGACTTGTTCCTGCTATTGTGCAGGATGCTGTTACACATAGAGTATTGATGCTTGGTTATATGAATGAGGAAGCCTATCAGCTTACGCTGGACAGGGGGCTTGTTACTTTCTGGTCCCGCTCGAGGAACCGTATCTGGACAAAAGGTGAGACAAGCGGCAATTTCCTGCAGGTCCGGGAAATTCTTGCCGACTGTGACAATGATACTCTGCTTGTGAAGGCGATTCCTTCAGGTCCTGTCTGCCATACCGGAGCGGATACCTGCTTCAACGAGGAAAATGAACCGGGAGAGATGACCAGCACGGAATTCCTCGTATACCTTGAGGATGTGATCCAGGACAGACGGAACAATCCGCAGGAAGGCAGTTATACAAATCATCTTTTCAGCAGGGGTCTCAACAAGATAGCTCAGAAGGTCGGAGAAGAGGCTGTTGAGCTCATCATTGCCTCAAAGGATGACAACAAGGAACTGTTCCTTGGAGAGGCAGCGGATCTTGTCTATCATTTCCTTGTCCTTCTTGCCCAGAAGGATACCAAACTTGCAGAAGTTGTGGATGTGCTTAAAGGCAGACATTCCCGTTGATATGATAGAAGAGTATTTTTCAGATAAAACAATTGAAACCGTCACTCTTGACGGTATTTGCGTGGGGGGAGGAATTTTCTCCTCTCATTCTTTTCTCTCATCTTCTTTCTCTTCCTCAGCATTCACTTGCTGCAGCTTCTCTGATGCATCGCTTATCGGCTGTGATTTCACGGAATGCGATTTCAGCGCATCTGATTTCACTTCATCACTTGTGAGGGATGTATCATTCACGAAGTGCTGCCTTAAAGGTTGCATGTTCTCTTCTGCCTCTTTTAAAAATGTGAGATTCAGCGACTGCTATCTTGTTTTTTCCTGCATGCACGCTTGTGTGATGCAGAAAGTATCGTTTTCTTCATGCAATATGTCTGATACGGATTTTTCTTCCGTCAGGCATAAAGACCTGTCCATAAGAAATTCAAATATGCACAGGGCTTCTGTTGCCGGTACTGCTCTCAAGTCTGTTGATCTCTCGGGAAGTGATCTTTCATCTGTCTTCATGAGTGAGAATCTTAAGGAAATAATGGGATCTGAACTTGATCAGTCACAGGCTCTGGATGTGATCCGGCTGCTTGGAGTCAGAATCAGATGATTTCAACGAAATTTTTTCTTTCTTATATATTTGTTCTATTTAACTATTATTCCTATTAAGGTACTAAATTTCAAAAATATTCAAAAAAAAGAGATGCATGTCATTCTGCATCTCATGAAAATCTTTCATCTGTCCATCAGCCCATGTTCCAGAAATGAATAGTATCCGGTACCTGAGAAGATTATATGATCCAGTACTTTTATTCCCAGAATATCGCCGCTCAGGAGTATTCTCTTTGTCACGCTTATATCATCATCACTCGGATCCAGCTTGCCTGAGGGATGATTGTGTGCTATCGCAATGGCTGTCGCACGGCGCTGAATCGCATCCGAAAAAATTTCCCTGGGATGTACTAGTGTCTTGTTCACAAGGCCGACTGTGGCGACAAAAACATTGAGTATTTCATGTGCTCCGTTCAGTACCAGTACAATAAACTGTTCCTGATCTCTGGTTGCGTAATGGCGCACTTCACGGAAAATGTCACCAGGTGACGAGATGGACGGGCCGATTCCGTATTTTTTCATTCTTCTCCGTCCGAGTTCCAGTGCTGCGAGTATCTGTGAGCTTTTCGCCCTGCCCAGACCATTTATTGAACAGATGCTTCTGAAGTCTGGTTCTTCCGGTTTGTCCAGAAGTGCCTGCAGATCTGAAGAGACTTCACTGACAGGTCTCTCTGCCGTGCCTGATGAGACAAGCAGCATGATCAGCTCAAGGTCTGAAAGACTTTCAGCTCCTTTCATTTCCATTTTTTCTCTTGGTCTGTCCTGTTTTTCCATTTCGCTGATGACTGTCCAGACCGGTTTGCTGTTTTCGTATGTCATACCTTATATACATTTTTTTCTTTCAATTTGGCTAAAAAATATCTAAACTGCATTCAATGAGCGAGAAAACATACAAAATAGGGAAGCTGGCGAAACTTACCGGGCTGACACCGAGAACCATACGCTATTATGATGAGCTGGGACTTCTGAAGACAAAAAGCCGCACACAGGGAGGTCAGAGAATCTACTCTGACCGTGATCTGGTTTATATAAAGCGGATAATGGAACTGAAAGCGCTTTCCTTTTCCCTTGAAGAGATAAAATCAATCATAATGCTTGGCGCCGATGATGAATCCGGAGAGAAAAGACGTTCTGTTCTCCTTTCAAACTACAGAAGGAAAAAGGAAGAGGCCGAGAGAAAAAAGTATCTTATAGAGGAAGAGATATCAGAGCTTGACTGGCATATAAAGCAGCTGGAAAAGGCCGGAAACAGCTTTAAGGACTGCCCCGGCTCATTATGCCTTAACTGCGCATTTAAAACCGGCTGCTCATTTACAGAGAGATGAAAGAATTTCACCGATATGCAGTGAAAGCCTTACGGCATCTTCTTTGAGACTTTCTGGCAGATATCGGGTGAAGAACATGCATTCAAATGTGTACCATCCTTTGTATTCTATGCTCTGGAATGCCTGCATGACTGCACTCCAGTCGATTGTACCGAAAAAGGGTAGCAGATGTTCATCTTCGCTGCCGTGATTGTCTGCAATATGCGTTGCGGCAAGATGCCTGCCGTATGCCCTTATTTCTTCCGCCGGATCCAGCCCTCTCATATAAGCATGTCCTGTATCAAAGCATATTCCGAGATATCTGCTTCTGGCTGCATCAATAACGCCCAGCAGCTGTCTGCTGTCTGACATCTCATCTGCCTTTTCCATGTTTTCCAGGGCAAGGATGCTGTCTGTTCCTTCAAACAGCGGCAGGAATTTCTCCAGATACGAGACATTATCCTCAATGTTTCCTTTTACCGGATGAATCACTACTGCACCAACTGAAAGAGAAATTGAATACTCAATTGCCCTTTTTATCAGATCGTCGAAGTAATTTCTTTCTCTGGAAGAAAGTGAACCATAATCACGTGGGTATGGAACATGAGACTGCACATAATTTAGTTTGTAATCCTTACTATATTTCCCCAGAGTTCTGACATACTCATTCCCGATGTCAGAAGAAGGATTCATCATCTCGCAGAAATTCAGATCGATATTCCTGTATCCCCATGATGCAAGATCAGGGATGATATCCTTCATCTTTCTCTTTCCTCCATCTCTCATGAATGAGATCAGGTTAGTGCTGGTTGCCGTTCTGTTCATTGAAATCATCAAGATAACCGTCTATCTCATCTGCCATTCTGTCAACTGTCTCTTCGATACTCAGATTATCCTCAAGCATGCTCCTTATATTTGACTGGAATGAATAATATACCTGATATGCATTGGGAATCCATAGTCCAGTGACATCCGGATTTGACGCAAGAAGCTGATCGCTTGCCACACGGAAGAGAGGATTCTCATCACAGTGCGCATTGTATTCTTTCATTCCGTAAGTGTATCTGTTTACCGGCAGATACCCTGTCTCAATATGCCAGTAAAGCTGGGCTTCAGCACTTGTGAGGTATTTCATGAATGTCCAGACCGCACTTTCCCTTTCGTCTGTTTTTCTGAAGGTGAAAAGCGCTCCTCCTCCGAGATTGACTCCTCCGTCCGCTTCCTCATTCACCATCGGAACAGGAGCCGCTCCAAGCTCAAAACGGCCGTCTACCGCTTCAAGCACGCTGGTAAGACTGCTTGTGCTTGCAAGCATTGATGCTGTCCTGCCTGCCGCGAATTCTCCGCTCACTCCGCTGGTAAGGTTGTACAGCCCTTCTGTGAGGTAGAGTTCTCTCCATTTTCCGAGGAACGCACTGAGTGTCCCTTCTTCTCTGAACACTGTGTGTGTCGGAGTTCCTTCATGTCCGTTTTTCATATCCGTGATATAGGACAGTCCATTCTGCATTCCGATGAATGAACACAGTTCATAGGTAGTCGGCACATTTGCAATTGCATAGCGCGTGATGTTTCCTTTCCCGTCTCTTTCAATGAGGGATGGGGCCATTGCGATCAGATCATCAAGAGTACGCGGTGCATCAAGGCCGAGTGAGTCGAAGAGGGTTTTGTTGTAATAGAAAAGTATTGTGGAAGCATTGAAGGGCAGTCCGATGATCTTTCCTTTGTAACGCATGCTTTCAAGTGCATGGTCAAGCATGAATGAAAGATCATCTCCGTTAGCATTTGCAAGATCGTCTATGTAATAGATATTCCCATATGAAGACATGTCCACAACTCCGGTTGCATCAAGCTGGACAATATCTGGCAGAGCGTCCATGTTGCCGGTCTGGGTCACTGTTCTTACACGTGTAAGCGTATCATTCGCACTTCCCTGGTATACAGCTTCAACTTCGATTCCGTTTTCTTTCCCGATACCCTGGTTGAAGTTTTCAACAAGAGTATCCGCCGCTTCGCCGAGCACGCCGCTGTTGCTGTGCCACCATACCAGATGAATGATCCCGTCATCGCTGTTTTCACGGCTTCCTGCGGCCAGAAGTACGCCTGAGATCAGAAACAGCATGGTGAGAAGGACTGTGATTTTCTTCATGTTTCGCACCTCCGCTTTATATGAACATGCAGCCTTGCTTCAATGCCTGCATTATTCTTTTTCTCATGAATATGAAAAGTATGAGGAATGGAATGAATATGAGAACTATTGCCGCAAAAACCGGGCCGTAATCCAGACTTTCGGCATAGCCCAGCATGGTTATACCGATCTGCACCGTTCTCATTGAAGGCGTATTCGTGACCAGAAGCGGCCACAGATAGCTGTTGAACATTGAAATGAAACCCTGCAGGGCGAATGTCGAGATTACCGCTTTTGAGACGGGGATGAGAATCGAGACTATGTAGCGTCCGTCTCCGGCGCCGTCGATCATGGCACTGTCATGTATCGCTGAAGGCACTGAACAGAAGTATTGTCTCAGCATGAGTATCTGGCCTGCCGGCAGCAGGCTAGTAGAAATTATTCCAAGGTATGTGTCAATCAGCCCGAGTCGGTAGATTGTGAGATAGTTCCCGCTGAGAAGAAGATCGGAGGGAACAAAAAGCGTAAGTATGATCAGAGTGAAAAAGAATGATCTTCCCGGGAATCTGTAATAGCTGAATGCATATGCCGCTGCAATGGCAACGGCCATCCTGATAAGTGCGGACAGCAGTCCTGTGATGATTGAATTCAATATGTATGGAAGGAAGTACCTGTTTGCCAGGACTTTCTCATAATTCACGGTATTGAAAGAAGAGGGGATAAACCTCGCCGGTGAAGAGGTGAAGTCTCCCGCACTGAAAAACGATGCGGAGAAGGCATATATGAATGGAAAGAGAATTGCAAGTGCGAGGAGAATGGCCAGAGATGTGAAAATAAGCTTTTCAGTTTTCATAATGAACCTCCTGCCTCTCAATACGGGCCGATATGAGCGTGATCAGCGCCGCGATGATGAAAACTGCCGTGCTTATGGAATATGCCGCAGCATAGTTTGAGTTCCTGAATGCTTCGATGTAATAGTAATAGACGATTGTCTGAGTGGAACGGAATGGCCCTCCTTCTGTCATTACCATTATCGGAGCACAGATCAGCAGCGCATCCTTTATTGAAATGAACAGGATGAAGAAAAGAGTGGGTGAGATGAGCGGAAGCTTTATTTTCGTGAAAACCTGCCTTTCTGAAGCGCCGTCAAGCCGGGCGGCTTGCGTAACGGATACGTCCAGATTCCTGAGTGCGGAAAGCAGCAGCAGGTAATCAAGTCCGAAATCAAGGAAAACACCCAGAAAAGCGACAGACAGCATTGCCCAGAAGGCATTATTTGTCCAGGGGACGTCATAGCCGATTATCCTGTTGATGATCCCGATTGACGGACGGAACATATATTTGAAGATAAGCGCGATGCTGCTCATTCCTATTGCCATGGGAAGCATGAAGACCGTTTCAATGATTTTTTTCCCTTTCCCCAGACTTTCTGTCAGGAGAACTGCCGCCGTGATAAGCGCAATGTTCAGTGGAACGAAGAGGATCATGAATGAGAAAGTATTTGCAAAGCTTTCCCTGAATATTTCGTTTGAGAACAGTTTCCTGTAATTTTCCAGACCTGTGAACTCATTTATCGTTCCGTTCTGTCTTATGGAGAAGAAGGATGAGAAAACGGACTGGATAAAAGGAGTGTATACGAAGACGAAAGCCAGAAACAGTGCCGGCAGTATGTAAAAATATGGTCTGGCATTCCCTTTTCTCATGCAGAGTAACATAGTCCCTTTTAAAAAAAATGTCAAATAAATCTTTTTGGTAAAAGAAAATGTGTTACGGAATAAAAGATAACGTAATCTTTTGGTGTGTAATGTTTTTCGATTTGTGAAGAATTTGAAAATTTAATTTGCATTTACTTACTATCCACCTACCATTTTGCTTCAAATCAAGGTAGAATGGAAAACAGAATGAAAACCAAACAAAGGAGCAAAATATGAAACCAACACTTTTAGTACTCGCTGCCGGTATGGGAAGCCGCTACGGTGGTGTGAAGCAGATTGATGCAGTAGGCATGCACAATGAGACACTGCTCGACTTCGGCGTATATGATGCCTGCAAGGCTGGTTACGGCAAGGTTGTGTTTATCATCCGCAAGGATATTGAAAAGGATTTCAGAGAGCGCCTTTTCGACCGTATCGCACGCAATATGGATGCTGATTATGTATTCCAGTCACTTGATTCGCTTCTCACTCCTGAGCAGGTGAAGGCTGCAGCAGACAGAAAGAAGCCCTGGGGGACGATTCACGCCCTGCTTTGTGCGAAGGATGCCGTGAAGACTCCGTTCACTGTCGTCAATGCCGATGACTATTACGGACGCACCGCATATCAGGATCTCGGCTCCTATCTCTCGACTCTTGACAATGATTCAACCGCACAGGCCATGGTCGGCTATATCCTTGAGAACACAATGAGCAAGTCAGGAAGCGTCTCACGCGGCATCTGCAAGGTGAATGACGGTTATCTCGTATCAATGGAAGAGAACACGAAGATTGAATATACAGCGGACGGCGGCATCGTCTCCCACATGGACAGAGGCGATGAGATGCTGACCGGAAAGGAAGTGGTTTCCATGAACTTCTTCGGTTTCACTCCGAAAGTATTCGATTCTTTCACAGCTTACTGGGAGAACTTCATCAAGGACAATCTCACATCTGCAAAGGCAGAGTGTCTGCTTCCGAATGCCGCAGGCAAGATGGTTGAGGACGGAGAAGGTACAATCAAGGTTCTCACGTCACAGGAGAGATGGTTCGGCATGACATATCCTGAGGATAAGCAGCTTGTCATGGACGAACTGAGAAACAAGATCATGACTCATTATTATCCGGAGAAGCTCTGGGAAAAATGAGAAAGGGTTGTGGCTCTTTGGCGGGTGCCGTGTGTGCACCCGTTTTTTGTCGGAACGGAATATGAACAAGAATGTTGTGATTGTCTGTTACAGCCTTAGCGGACATACTCTTGATATGGCTGGCGAGATAAAGAAAGGAATTGCAAGCGAAGGCCTTTCCTGCAGTATCTTCAACCTGAAGGAAGAGATGCCGGAGAGAAGGGCGGTGGAGGATGCATCAGGTATCATAGTGGGAACTCCCGTCTATCTTGCGTCTGCCTTCTGGCAGGTGAAGAAGTGGCTTGAGGAGGACAGCCTTCCATTCCGCTTTGCGGGAAAGCTCGGCGGTGCATTTGCGACTGCACATTATGCACAGGGCGGTGCTGACAGTGCGATAATGGAGATCCTCGGCCAGATGCTTGTGAAAGGCATGCTGGCATATTCCGGTGGTTCGGCCTGTGGTCTTCCTTTTATCCACCACGGTCCTGTCGCGCTTGACAGGGAAGGGAATCATTTTGACGGAAGCCGTGAGATGTTCCGCATTTTCGGCTCACGCTTTGCATTGAAAATAAAAGAACTGGGGATCTGAAAAAATGATACACACGGCCTGGGTGTGCCGTGTGTATCAGGAGAAGTCCTAATTCCTGTGAGGCTTCTCCGCCCAGAG
The DNA here is from genome assembly GCA_949285145.1 of uncultured Spirochaetales bacterium. Lineage (GTDB taxonomy): Bacteria > Spirochaetota > Spirochaetia > Sphaerochaetales > Sphaerochaetaceae > Bullifex. Next base: position 29,717 of record CASDXQ010000019.1, read on the forward strand.
CGAGTCGGCTTTTTCCTTCCAGGCTTCAGCCTTGCTCATGCATTTTCCTGCAAGCTCATGCACGTCTTCCGGACTTGCCAGATCAGTTGAATGCGCTCCTGAGGCATCCACCATCTGAGGCAGTCTTTCCGGGTTGTCAAGAAGCGGACATGGCCTGAGGTAGTTTGTGCTGAAAGGCTGGCCTTTTCTGTATTCCCTGAATAGTGGAGACTGAAGAATCTCAATAAGGGATTTTTCCTTTATGCTGCAGTTGGAATAATGGATGAAAGCGCATGGCTCTGCATCTCCGTTTGCATTGATGTGAAGATAATACCGTCCTCCGGCGACACATCCCCTGACGTACTCCCCGTCGTTCCAGAAATCCATCGTCCACAGAGGTTTTGTCTTCCTGTATTCCCTTATGCGGCGGTACATCCATTCTCTTTCATCCGCACTTACCATCAATGATGTCGGGGCGCCTTTGCCGACCGGCATATAAGTGAAGAACCATGCGAATTTAGCACCTGATGATATCATCCAGTCGAAGAATTCCTCACTTCCGATTGTGTGGTAGTTCTCGCTTGTGTAGCACAGTGAGTAGCCGAATGGCAGCTTGTTTTCCTTAAGTATCCGTGCGGCATTCACGACTTTGTCATACGTTCCGTTTCCTCTTCTTGAATCAGTTGCAGCTCCGAAGCCTTCCACGCTTATTGCAGGAGCGAAATTCCTTACCCTGAGCATTTCCTTTGCAAATTCTTTGTCTATCAGGGTGCCGTTTGTGAAGCAGCTGAATACCGAATCGGGATGTTTCTCGCACATCTTTATGATCAGGTCTTTCCTGACAAGCGGCTCGCCGCCTGAATAAAGGAAAAAGTGCATGCCCAGTGCCTCCGCCTGCGTGATGATGCTGTCCACCGTATCGTCATCGAGGTTCAGCAGGCTGCCGTACTCTGCAGCCCAGCAGCCTGTACAGTGCAGATTGCAGGCGCTTGTCGGGTCGATAAGAATTGTCCAGGGAATATTGCAGTCGTATTTCCTGCTGTATTCTTCTCTCGTCTTCGACCACGAGTAGAATGCATTGATGATGAAATTCTTCACGATCGTCTTTCTCACGTCGCTGTCAATGTCGGTGAAAAGGGAGACGAGGAGCTTGTGCATGTTGTCGTTCCTGTCACTGATCACTCTGTCAAACTGATCAAGTTTTGATTTATACTCCGCCTCCGGCATCAGTTTTCTTGCCATTGCCATGAGCCGGGGAAGATTTTCCTCCGGGTTCTTTTCCAGATAACTGAGTGCTGTACTGATTCCGGCTTCCATTGCCTTGTCTTTCAAAGATGTCATGTTTTCCATTTCTCCTATGGGCAAAATTTAGAAACGCATATTCCATGTGACAATGTACATTTCTGTATTTCTGTCTGGTTTTCAGTCAGATAGGCTTATATGCCTGAATCATATTTGTTATACTGTTTTCATGAAGAAAACAGCAGTTGTGTATAAGAGCATGTACGGCAGTTCAAAGAAGTATGCTCTTGAATTTGCTTTCCATCTGCAGACAGAAGTTACAGATGTCCAGTCAATCCCGTCTGATGCAGATATTGTCGTATTTTTCGGCGGTCTGTATGCCGGGGTCGTGAACGGTCTTGCTGAGTGTGTGAAACATCTTCCTCCGTCGGCAGAACTCGTGCTTGTCACGGTAGGCCTGGTAGATCCAGCGATAGAGGAAAACCATGATGAGATCAGGAAAATGACAGATAAAGTCATCACAGGGGAGCTGAAGAACAGGACAAAGATATTCCATCTCAGAGGCTGTATGGATTATTCCGCTCTGAGTGCAAAGCATAAAGCCATGATGTGGATGCTGGTGAAAGTTCTTCTGAAAACGAAAAAAGAAAGAACTGCTGAGGATCAGTCACTCATTGACACATATGGCAAGCGCATCGATTTCGTTGATTTTTCCACATTGACGCCAGTTGAGGAATTTGTCAGAAATTTCTGAGCCGGAACTCAGTTTTTCTGTGCGGAAATGATCAGCATCATAGGCCGCCTCATCTCGTCTTTGTATCCGGGCCTGTTTATCATGTTCTCAGGAGGCTCTGGTTCAATCACGTGCTGTATGGAGAAACCTTCTTCCAGAAGGCTCTCAATGTATGTGGTGAGACTTCTGTGGTATTTTCTGACTTTCTCGCCGAGAAACACTGCAGTGCGTTTTCCTTCGTAATAATAGTTGTCGACCGGAAAATGTGAAATGCTGCCGTCACTGTTGTAGATCCAATCCTGATCGCCACGGGATGTGAAAACAGGATGTTCAACAGAGAAAATGAGCATTCCTTTGTCCCTGAGCCACCATCTGATCTTCCTGACGAGGGATCTGTAGTCTGCAATATAATGAAAGACAAGGGATGAGAAGACAATGTCATAGGAAGATGGCGCAGCGTCAAAACTTTCTATATCTTCAAGAATGTATTCGATTCTGCTGTCCGTGTGTATTGATTTCGCCTTCTCAAGCATTTTTACGGAAACATCCACTGCAGTGATCATTGCCGCGCCTTTTTCTGCCATCCAGGCGGCATGCCAGCCGTAGCCGCAGCCGAGGTCAAGCACTGTTTTTCTCTTGAAATCGGGAAGGATCTTTTCCAGCGTGCTCCATTCTCCCGCACCTGAAAGTCCCTGGAGCGATCTGTCCATCTGTGCGTATTTTGAGAAAAAGGTCTCATCATCATAAACAGACTTGATGTTCAATTTTCCTCTCCAACGGCAGATGCAAGGAATGAGAGCACCTGCTGTTTCAGTGTTTCCCTGTCTGTCCCGGCCTCCTGAAGGTAGGCTTCACTGTGCTTTTTGTAATACGGTACCACTGCTGCGAACTGGAGCATTGCAAGCAGGCAGTCGAAGAGGTAGGCAAGAGTCTGAGGTTCTATGTCTGTCCTTATTTTCCTTTCTTTCTGGAGCTTTTCAATGAACTGTGTGTATTCTCTTGCCGAAAGGGCTTCGAACTTTCCAGCAAGAAGTGAAGCCTCTTCTTCGCCTCCCTGTGTGAGGGAGAAATAAAGCTGAAGATAATCAGCATGTTCATCGGCATAGTTATATACTGTGTCAATAAGAAGGTCGAAAAGTTCGTTGAGACTTCCTGCTTCATGAATGTTTATGCTGATTGCCTTTTTCATATCGTTGAAGCATTTCTCAAGTGCCGCTTTGTAAAGTGCGTCCTTGTTTTCATAATAATTATAGAGCACTCCTACAGACACATCACAGCGGCAGGCGATTTCCTTCATGGATGCTTTTTCCTTGCCATTATGTGCGAATTCAGAGATTGCGGCTTCGATTATTTCATTCAGTTTTTCATCAGAAAGTTTTTTCAGCATATAATGATTTTCTGATTTTGTTTTTCTTATGTATACCAGTGATGATGATTTGTATCAAGACACGTGGAATAAGACCCGATGGTCTTGAAGAGAGAAGGCTGAGTTATTAGTATTCCTAGCTATGTTCAATTTTGAAAGCCAGAAACACAGAAGCATCATGTACCGCAGGATACGTTCTTTTTTTGATGAGAGGGGCTATCTTGAAATATTCACTCCGACACTGAGTCCGACGCTCATTCCCGAAAGCACCATCCAGAATTTCAGGACAAGATTCATAAATGAGTTCGTGGCTGACAGAGATTTCTATCTGATCCCCTCTCCTGAGATTTTCATGAAGGAAGTGCTCGCCTCAGGAAGTCCGTCCGTATACCAGATAAGCAGCTGTTTCCGCAACAGCGAGCAGCTTGGGGCTGTCCATAATCCCGAGTTCTCAATGCTGGAGTATTACACTCTGGATTTTACCGACAAGGATTCAATTGCTCTTACCCGTGAACTGATCACATCTCTGCTGTTCGACTTCTCTCCTTCCTATCTTGAGCGGGATTTCACTGTCATGAGCGTGAGGGATGCCGTGCTGGAATACGCAGGATGCGATCTTGATGAACTTCAGAATGTGCAGGATCTCATTGCTGCGGCAAGGAAGCTCGGTCAGAAGCCGGCAGATGATGAAGCGTGGGATGATGTGTTCAACAGGATATTCATCACATATGTCGAACCCTCGCTTCCTTCAGATCGCATAGTTGTCCTTACCGACTATCCATATCAGATAGAGTGTCTTGCATCAAAGCAGAAGGACAGACCGTACAGAAACCGCTGGGAAATGTACATAGGCGGAATGGAAGTTGCAAACTGCTATGAGGAGGAAACGTCCTGCAGCAGAACTGCAGAGTATTACAGAAATGAGACTGCCCGTCTCACAGAAGAGAGGATGGGGACTTCTCTTCCTGTTCCGTCTGTCTCAAAAGATTTTCCGTCCCTACGTATTCCTGCATCATCAGGAGTCGCCATAGGCCTTGACCGCCTGCTCATGTGCCTGACCGGGAAGAAAGACATAAAGGATGTACTTCTCTTTCCTTTTGAGGATCTTTTGCATGTTAATTGCTGATGGAAAAAGAAAATGATAAAAGGAGAGGGGGATTCTTTACTTTTCCTCTCTCTTTCTATATCATACAGAAGCTGATTAAATTCCTGAATATAATTGAAATAGAGGTATAAAAATGATCAAAGCAGGTCAGATTGACAAGGGCACAGCTCTTCTTATCAAGGGACAGCCATTTATCTGCATCGAAAGAGAATTCGTCAACCCTTCTCTCAGAGACTATGAAGAGCCAGGATAATGCTGAGGATATCACTGTTGAGGACAGAGATATCCAGTATCTTTACAATGACGGAACAAACTTCGCATTCATGAATGTCGAGACATTCGAACAGATGGAAGTTCCGATGGCAAGTTTCCCTGACTACCAGTACTTCATGAAGGAAGGCGAAACATACAGGGCAACATTCTGGGAAGATCAGGTTCTCGATATCCTCATCCCGGCAAAGATCGTCTTCACGGTCGCCGAAGCAGAGGAAGCTGTCAAGGGTGATACAGTACAGGGTGCAACAAAGTATGTCACAACAGAAACCGGTCTCCGTGTAAGAGTTCCTATCTTCATCAAGCAGGGTGAGAAGATCCGTGTCAACACAGAGACAAAGGAATATCTTGAAAGAGTGAACAAGTAAGTTTTTCACAGTTGTTTATGCCGGCTTTGAAAAAAATGCCGGCACAGCGCTTGATTAACTTGCAATCATCGGCTAAAATCAGCGATGTTGTTTTCGGGCCTATAGCTCAGTGGTTAGAGCCGCGGACTCATAACCCGTTGGTCGCTAGTTCAAATCTAGCTGGGCCCATCTTAAGACACAGAAGGTGATACAAAGCCTTCTTTTGAAAAGCAAGGAGCGGTATTACAAGGAGCCGCTCCTTATTTCTTTATATACAAAGAGTTACGATGTAAGCTGCCAAAATCCGACTATCATCTGGAGACCATCAATAGCCTAGAAAACAGGTGTTTTCAAGACTTATTCCGGCAAACTCTGTATTTCCTTGGAAATTTTAGCCACCTCTCTTTGAGTTTCACCCAATTGTATCGAGTTTTGCCAGATAGTGTGAAAAGATGACTACAACTATTAATTGGAATCAAAGTTATTGATCACGATGATTTTCTGCTGCGGCGATAGAGCAAAACCTGTCATCTCTATAATCAATCGCATGACTACAGATAATATTCATTGAAATGGCGGAGTATAACCACCCCGCCTCTTTCCGTCACACATCACCGAAGATATGCTCGGGAGTCCCTTCCGGCCAGCTTCTGAAATCAGCCGGTTCGATTCTGAGGAGTTCATCTTTGCAATCCACGTACTTAACCCCGCCGATTTCAATCCTCTGGAGGGACTAGCTATTTCCTGCCTATCAGAAGAATCCAATGCTGGTCAAACCAGATTGCATCATCCTTCATATATGGAAAGAAACCGGTTCTGCTTCCTCCCTGCATTTCTTCAAGCATCTTCTGCGCGATGAAATCCTTAGTCTTATCGTCTGCCTTTGTGAGATCCAGCCATGCTGATAATCGCTGAGACCTGTCTGCTGACTCTTCAAATGCTATGGTTAAACCGCAGGACAAGAACATCGTTTCCATTTCAATTCTGCTAAGCATCCTCTCGTGAGAATTATCACGCATTTTCTCCAGCGAATCCCTTTCAGTCCGCAACTCTTCGTCTGTTGCTTCCATATCGATCAGCACCAGCTTTCCCGAAGGTTTCAGCACTCTGGCCAGATCCCGAAAAGAAGTTTCAGGATCTGGAAAATGATGGAATGCCAGACGTGATATGACAATATCGAAGCTGTTATCCAGAAACGGCAGGTCTTCTGCCAGCCCTTTTATGAATACCATGTTATCAAGACTGCGCTTCTCTGCTTCAGCCTTACCCTTTATCAGCATCGCAGGGGTGGCATCCAGACAGACAATAGTCTTAACATATGGAGCAAGACTCCTTCCGCATAAACATGTTCCAGAAGCAACTTCAAGAATGCTATCTGTTTTGCTGGGAGAAATGCAGCATCTGATATGCTCCATATAGCTCTCATCCGTGAAATTGCTGATGTTTTCAAAACCGCATGCTTGTATGGAGAAGGATTGCCGTACTTCCTTCAGATTGTTCCTTTTCATAATGCTGTACCTTTCCGGGGGATATAGAACCCTGTCATGTCGATGCCTTCAAGTTCAAGAAGCCTGATCTTTCTGCTGATCCCTCCGCCATAACCCGTGAGATTGCCATTTGCCCCTACTACGCGGTGGCATGGGATGATTATCGAGATCTCATTGTGCCCGACAGCTCCACCGACAGCTCGTGCTGACATCTTCCTGATGCCTCTTCGTGAAGCTATTGTTTGGGCAATCTCGCCATATGTCATGGTTTTCCCATAAGGAATTGAAAGCATGATCTCACATACTTCCCTATGAAATGACGTTCCTTCCACATGAAGAGGAGGAATGAAATCCGGATCCTGCCCTGAAAAATAGATATCAAGCCATTTCTTTGCCTGCATGAGGATATCTGTTTCCTTCTCGATATGATCAGAGGCAAGATGAAGAGCGAAATAGCGCTGATCTTCAAACCAGAGACCTGTCAATCCCGCATCATCAGATGCGAGCAGGATGTCTCCTAAAGGTGATTTGTAACGTGCTGTATACTGCATTCATTCCTCCAGTGAAAAGCATTCATTTGAATCTGAAGGAGCCTCTTTTCTATCTTGATCAGTATAGGATCGAATTGCAGAGCAGACTGTAATCCTGTAGCTTTCAAAGAGCTTCTCTCTGCCCTCCTGCTGACTCATCCGATGTTCAGCCATGTTCCTCCAGCGCTCAACAGCTGCTTCGTCTGACCATACATTCATTGAAAGGAGCTTCCCTTCTTCTGCAAGGGAAGAGAACCGTTCTGCCCTTATGAATCCTTCAAACCCTTTCAGAAGAGGTTTCAGCGCAGCAGCCAAATCAAGATACCTCTTCATTCCATCTGTCGTCGGCTTCACCTCAAAAAGCACAATGATATCAGCCATATACTTATTTCCTCCTGTTATTCCTTATTGCAGGATCTTTCATTTCAGGAATCGCGCCTCCCGCTACCGACCAGATATACAAGCTGGCTGTACTGCAGTACGGATGGAATCTCCTCCTGTATTTTTCAAATAATTCTCTGGTTATTGCTTTGTGATGATAAATCATCCTGAGGCCACGCTGGATTGCAAGGTCCTGATAGCTGAATATATCAGGACGCTGAAGACAGAAAAGGAGTATCATCTCGGCAGTCCATACTCCGATGCCTTTCAGTTCTGCCAGCTTCTTTACTGCTTCCCAGTCAGGAAGCAAAGATATATCATCCAGACAGAATTCACCGGCAATGACTTTCAAGGCGAAATCCTTGATATACTCCGCTTTCCTGTATGTGATTCCAAGGCTCTGCAGATCCTCTTCAGAAGATTCTGCAATATTTTCCGCGGAAACATTCCCCAGCCTGTCCTGCATCTTTTTCCAGATTGTAGCCTGAGCTTTTGTCGATATCTGCTGTCCAATGATATGATGGACTATTGAAGAGAAGAGATCGGTATCTGCTTCTCTGTAGATGTGTCCAACGGAATCTATCACCTCAGCAAGTCTGGCATCCCTTTTCTTCAGATAGCAGATTTCAGCATCCCCATACTCAAAATACATTTCAGCTCCTTATGTTTATTATGATATTTTCAGAATTACGGAAATAATATTGGATAATTACCAATTTTTATAATAATATTTTCAAAATGGATACCAATTCAAAAACTGAATTCCTTAATTCCCGCAACCCAAAGGAAGGAACATCCTTTCCTTACACTGTGCTTAAAGTCATTGACGATATTTCTGAGCCACGGCCTGAGGGCTTCAGGATAATGCACTGGCATGAAGATATTCAGTTCATACTCCTCTCTGAAGGAAGAATCAGGATAAGGATACTCGATGAATGTCTTGAACTTAGAGAAGGTGAAGGATGTTTCATAAACAGCAATGTCATACATATGGTGGAACGCATCGGGAAGTGCAGATACAACAGCTTCATCTTTCCCGTGAGGTTCACAGGTTTCTATGCAGGAAGTCCTGCCATGCATATTGCTGGAAGACTATTTGGCAATAGCGATGTTCCGCTGATTGTTTTCCGGGATGATGCTGATTGGCAGCATGAATGCCTTATGCTGCTTCAGACCTTAAGCAATCTTGAAACCTATTCCGATGAATTCTACCAGTATGAGATACTGACAAGGATATCCCAGCTCAGCCTGACAATGCTCAGGAACATCAAGACAGGAGAAACAAAAGAAGCAAGCATCACCAATGTCAGAATGCAGCGGATGCTGGATTTCATCAGCCGCAATTACCAATGCAGGATTCTGTTATCTGACATCGCCGGAAGCGCATTCATCAGCAGATCCGAATGCATACGCTGTTTCAGAAGAACTTTGAATACAACACCATATGATTACCTCATTGAATTCAGATTATCAAAAGCAGCAGATCTTCTGAAAACTTCGGATGATTCCATCACCGATATCGCATTGAAGACCGGCTTCCAGCAGCCAAGCCAGTTCGGTCAGCTGTTCAGGAAAAGCAGAGGCTGTACTCCTTTGCAGTATCGGAGATCAGTTGAAACAGGTTAGCCAATTCCTCTGATATCCAGCTCATTTTCTGAGGGGACAAGCTCGAGAATCTCTCCTGTCCTCAGGTTCTGGCCGCAATAGGCAGTGCCGACGACAAGTCTCTCATCCGGCTCCAGCTTTATCAGAAGCTCCTTGGCTTTCGTCAGCGCCTCACGCACATCGAGATAGCACCATGTCTAGGTGTCATCATTGTTTTTGAACTCGACACAAACCGCTTTCGCAGTAATGATGTGATATTATCAACTTGAGTAAGCAAAGAATCAAAGAGCTATCAGCTGATAGGCGGATAAGGTGGCCAGCCCATATTGCTCAACGGATGATGGAAAGATCCATCTCTAGATCTAATGTGATAAGTGTAATACGCACAGGTGAGATTATAGAAGACTATCCAGAAGATTTTCCTCTCCCAAGTTGCCTCATATTAGGGATAGTCAATAAAAACCCAATAACACAAGATGAAAAAGAAATTGTTATAATATCAGTGTATCGGCCTGATTTGAATAAGTTCGAGCCGAATTTCAGGACAAGGAGGAAATGATATGTGTTCATATTGCCGTGGAAAAGAGCTTAAAGAATCTACAACAACATATGTAGCTGTACTCGGTGAGTATACGATCATGATAAAGAATGTCCCTTGTCTGGAATGCGTCCAGTGTGGGGAGAAGTATTATACCGACGAGGTCATGCAGAATATCGAGCGAATCGTAACAAAAGCAAAAGAGTTGAATAGCGAATTTTTCGTGGCTGAATATAAAGTCGCCTGAAAGCTAACCACTTTTGTTCACTTCGACCACACTTTCAGCTATTCCGGCCGATTGTGCTATACAGTATGCGTAAATACATTTTACCGAACTGAAACTAAATAATGATCAGACACTTTCACGCTACTGTACATGGAATGGAAAGCATGTTATGTTGCATGCATAGGCAAGCTGACTGGTTGGTTTCAAAAACAGGAAGCAGAGCTGTTGACTTTTGCTTTCTGAAATTCACCTTTTGCCGTTTCTGTATCAAACGTCATTCATTATGAGGAGCTGATATGAAAAGGACGTTTTTCACAGAAGTTTCGTATGTTGCTGGCATAATTGCGCTTGCACTGGGCACGGCACTGATGGAAAGGGCTGATTTCGGCATGTCTATGGTTGTCGCCCCAGCGTATCTCATCTATCTGAAAGTATCACAGTATCTTGTATGGTTTACATTCGGCATGGCGGAATACTGTCTGCAGGCATTGCTGATTATTGTGCTGGCAATAGTTCTGCACAGCTTCCGGATCAGGTATCTTTTTTCATTCATAACCGCATTCATCTATGGCAACATGCTTGATTTCATGATGAAAGCAGTGAATCTGGTTTCCGGTGATGGAATTTTTCTGAGAACAGTGTTTTATCTCATCGGGCTGGCCGTATGTGCAATAGGTGTGTCGCTTTTATTCAAGACATACATTTCACCTGAAGCGTATGAGCTGTTTGTGAAGGAAATATCATCAAAATACGGTTTTGATATCAGCAGGACAAAGACCGTGTATGACTGCTGCAGCTGCCTGATTGCCATTGTAATGTCTTTTGCTTTTACCGGTTTCGGACATTTTGAAGGTGTGAAACTCGGAACAGTTCTCTGTGCTCTGGTGAACGGCTGGCTGATCGGACAGTGCACCAGTTTTTTTGACAGACACTTTGAATTTAAGGACGCCTTCGGTTTCAGAAAGATTTTCGAGTGAACTGCTTGTTTTCATTGCAGTTTTTACAGAAGATTCATGAAAAAAATTTCATTTGTATGATACATGTAGTGGCAGTATTGATGAATATCGTAATCTTCATTTGAAAAAAATTTACCATCACAAAACTTGGAAGTTAATTTCCACAATTTGTGGAAGTTGTTTTCCAACTTTTGTGATAAAGAGGAGAAACACAGGCATTCAAATGTTTTTGAGTCTTTCCTTGTATTCACTGCTTATGCGTCTTGAGTCACGGCATTTCTGTTTTGCCTTTTTCTTTATGTTCTCATCAAGGCGCATGAAATATGGGATAGTCTCTTCAGGGAATTTTGTGTAGGCAGTCGCCGTAAACCATGCAACCGCCATCTGGAGCAGGTAATGATCGCTGTGTATCGACGCTATTTTCCCAAGTTCCTCAGCAAGCCTGTCCTGTGTCAGGAATCCTGACATCAGAGTTACTATGCCCAGCCGCTTCGTCATTTCCTCATCCCTGTCGATGAGGGCAAGGAAATAAGAATAAGCTTCCTCTCTGTCTTCTTTTCTGCAATACAGGGAAGAGCCGGCTATGTCAGTCACCATCCAGCTGACAAGAAAAGGAAGGAAAGCTTCTATCTGTGGAATCTTATCACTGAAGCTTTCCTTTTTAGAGAAGATGACAATGCCCTTGATGAGAATATCCTCGATATAGCGGATCTCAATGTCCGGGCTCTTCAGAGATTTCGCTATCTTCCGGCACTCAGGCACCGGAACTCCTGCACTGGGATAGGGAGATTCGGGAATGAGGGAGGAAGTGAAAGCACTCCTTCTTTCCCTGTCCGGATAACTGCTGTAGTCAATCTTAATAGCCAAGTTCCTCTCCGACTATGATAACGGTTATTCTGTCCTTTATCCTCTGCTTTTTCATGATCAGTGTGTTGCAGCAGATCGTGTCATCACCGCAGTCTGCATGACACATGAGATCATTTTCATCAAAGCAGGGGCTTATGCAGACACCTGTGTTCTCACAGAAACGTCCGCTTGCAAGTCGGATGGCATTGGCAGGCGCCGCATGTCTTTTCACTCTCTCGACAGCTGCCCGGAGGTTAGGGACGATCTTGTTTATTCCTGCGACGATTATGACTTTATCCGGACCGTAGGCCAGTGCAGATATCCTGTTGCTGGCTCCGTCCACCTGGTAGATCTCGCCATGCTCCGTCAGTGCGTTGGCAGATGTGAGGTAGAAGTCGGCGAAATATGCCTCCCTTTCATTCTGCTTCCTGCCTTCGGGTGAAAGCGTTTTGTCATAGCGGTCGAAATACTTTGTGTGTTCCTTGAGAAAGTCGATGAGGCCGCACTGCACAAGTGTCTGGCTGCCGCCTGATGCTGTTTTCACACCTTCCGGTATTATCTGTTTGACGAGCTTGAGCGCATCTTCCTTTGTCTCAACATAACATGCAGCCATGCGGTTAAGTTCAAGATTCTTCAGCGTCCTTTTCACCATCATCCGTTCTGTTTTTGCCTTGTTGGGATCTTTCATGCTCTGCCTCCTACCTGAAATATTCTACAGCACCTGAGAAGAAAGGGTAAGAGGAAAATTCTTCCACGTTTCTGTAAAGGCCGTAGCGGCAGCGTTCAACACCCCGGGCAGTTACAAGCCGGTGCCCTTCAGGGCGGCGGTAGTTGACTATTGCGGCCTCTCTGCCGTCTGAACCGGGTACAAGAACATTCAACTTTTTCATTCCTCAATCAGTGGTGGAAAAGGCGGATGCCGCTGAAGCACATTGTCATGCCGTGTTCGTCAGCTGCCTTGATGACAAGATCATCCCTCAGGGAACCTCCCGGCTCGCTTATGTATGATACACCGCTTGCCGCAGCCCGGTCTATGTTGTCACGGAAAGGGAAGAACGCATCGGATGCAAGTGCGATTCCCCTGATGCTCTTCAGGTATTCTTTCTTCTCTTCCTTTGTGAAGGCCTTTGGCTCGCTGCTGAAGTACCTTGGCCAGTTTCCGATCACGTCTTCCTCTGCCTCATCGGCAAGATACTGCTCAATGACATTGTCCCTGTCGTTGCGGCTGAGATCTTTCCTGAAGTCAAGGCTGAGAACCCTGTCACTGTGGCGCAGCAGCCAGAGATCAGCCTTGCTGCCTGCAAGACGCGTGCAGTGTATGCGGCTCTGCTGGCCGGCACCGACTCCTATGCTCTGTCCTCTGCAGGCATAGCATACGGAATTGGACTGCGTGTATTTTAGCGTGACAAGCGCGACGGTCAGATCCCTTTTCGCTTCAGGCGGAAGGTTCCTGTTTTCTGTCACGATGTTTTCAAAGTCTTTTTCAGATGGAACGTAGTCATTATGATCCTGTGTGAATGTTATTCCATAGATGACCCGTTCCTCCTTTTTACATGGAACATAGGATTCATCCATCTTGAGGATGCAGTAGCTGCCTTTTTTTTTGGCTTTGAGGATTTCAAGAGCTTCTCTGCTGTATGAGGGGGCTATGATGCCGTCGCTTACTTCCCCTTTGATGATCTTTGCCGTCACGGCATCGCATTCATCCGACAGGGAAATGAAGTCGCCGAAAGAGCTCATCCTGTCCGCACCTCTGGCTCTGACATACGCACAGGCGATCGGTGTGAGTTCAGTCTTCAGTGAGACAAAATACATTTTTCGTTCTCTTTCATCCAGTTCCAGACCGATTGCAGCACCGGCAGGAGATACATGCTTGAAAGAAGCTGCAGCCGGCATTGAGGTGGCTGCCTTCAGCTCCCTCACCAGCTGCCATCCGTTCAGGGCATCAAGCAGATTTATGTAGCCGGGTCTTCCGTTCAGTACTGTGACGGGAAGTTTCCCGTCACATGAGATGGATGCGTTGTCCTGATTAGGATTACATCCGTACTTGAGCTTCAGTGTGTCCAAAATTCAGTCTCCGTTGTTTTTGTTGAGCACAGTCACTTCATCGCCGAACTGGACGAAGAGAGATATCCTGTTATCTTCATTCAGTGCATTCCACATTTCATTTGCAAGTTCCTGAATGGATGACGGGATTTCGATTCTCTGCGGATCGACAGTGAAGGGCGGCAGAAGATCCGACTCGCTTTCAAGATAGGTGTGTATGCAGTGTCCCCAGCCTTTCTGGCAGGGATACGAGTAGATTACCCTCACTGGAGATGAGCCTTCCTTCCTTATGATTGAAAGGCTGTATGTTGATTCGCTTTCATTGAATACCGCATTGATACGGCTGGTCCAGTTGGGTTCATCCGGCTCATAAGTCATCTTCATCACGGCATCTTCAATGCTTCCGCCATTTTCAAACGTCTCATATATAGTGTCAGTCTGACTTCCGTTTGTGAGAATGACTTTGTCTTCGTACTGTTTCATCGCATTGTAGATGATGAGGGAGGGGGCTTCCACTTTTGATTCATCGTACGCCTTTGTCTTGAGCGTGCCGTCCTCGTCAAATGCGAAAACCCTGTTTCTGCTGTTTTCGCTTCTTCCCATGATCGCATAGCAGAGAACTGCCTTGCCGTCGCTGCTGTTTCCCGCGATGATGACGCGTCCGGGGTACTTCCTGTCTGACAGGTATTCACTGATTGTCATAACAATCCTCCTTTTTGCCTTTGTGGCGAGCATCTCGACTGCACGGGGAAGAATTATCCACTCTGCTTCTTCCATGATTCTTCTCTGAAGGGTCACGGCATCATCTGTGTCCTTCTCCTCAACAGTCTTCTGAAATAGTATTCTACCATCATATGTTAGCTCATTGACAAGATGCACGGTGACTCCGGTCACCTTGACTCCTCTTTCAAGGGCGGTCTGATGAACTTTGAAACCGTAAAATCCGTTTCCGCAGAAAGAAGGGATGAGCGATGGGTGTATGTTCAGTATTCTATCACGGGATTCACTGATGAAGAGAGGGGAAAGTATTGAAAGAAATCCTTCCGGCACTATGATGGAGCAGCCTTCAGTGCGTATTGCCTCAATAAGCTTTTTCTCAAAAGCTTCAGGATCCATTTCCTTACGACTGAGACACAGTGTCCTGACTGTGCGCCTTTCAGTTCTTTCAAGTGCGTGACAGTCTTTTCTGTCAGCTATTATCAGCGATATCTCCGCACTCTTTACAAGATATGCCGCAGGAAAACCTGCCGGCTCGTCCTGCAGGATGAATGCGGCAAAGTCTCTATTTCCTAGGTTTGGAAAAGAAACACCACCCGATGAACAGAATACAGATGAAAGCTATCAGGTGGGTAAAGAAGTTCTGCCTTGGCAGATCGAGGGAGAATAACATGTCGGCAACGATGAACAGCACGATAGCGGCAATGGCAATCAGGCCTGCAACTCTTCGCTTCCTCATCATTCAGTTCCTCCTATGTTCGACTTCTGGTTCTCGATGTACTTTTTCACGCTTTCCTCTGTGATTGCACCGACACTTCCGTAATAGCATCCTCGGGACCACAGCCCGGATCCCCAGAACTTGCGCTCCTTCAATTTGGGGAAGGCTGTGAAGATGTGTACCGCAGAGATTGATTTCAGAGTACGCGCTATCATGGAAGGGGCCTCATCAGGAGAGGCTTCAATGAAGAGGTGGACATGTTCAGACATGACCTCTATGGCCTTGACTGTCCGGTCATAACTTGAGCCAGTATCAGCTTCGTCTCCACTTCCACCGCTCTTTGAGAGAGTATCTTTAGCATCTCTCAATCAATCACCCCTGTGTCCTTTCTCATCTTTGCAGTGTAAATGAGAAAAAACATCAGCTTTCAGCTAACTCCTTACAGCAGTCATTGTGAAGCCGCTTATTGAAGTGGTATGATAAGGACATGAGAAGAACAGTTAGTATTTTCCCTGAATTGTCAGGAGATGAAAAAGCTTCCATTATCGGGACAAGGAAACAGTATGCAAGGGCCTTCAACATGTCAGTTGAGTGTCTCATCAATAACAGCAGCACATCCAAGAGGTTTCTTCACAAGGTCCAGTATGAGATGATAAAGGAGGAGTGTCCCTCTCTTCCAACAGGACTCATACAATGTGCAAGAGATGTTGCCGTAGAGGCTGTGAAGAACTGGAATGTGAAAAAGACAAAGCTTAAGCAGAAGAAGCCGAAGACAGCTGAAAGAATGAAAAGGCCCTCGATGAAGGAGAAGTGCACGATGCGCTATGATGTGCGCACCATAACACTTCGTGGCTCTCAGCTCACATTCAGCACATGTGACAAGAGGGTAAAGACAATCATCTCAATCCCTGAGTTTTTTACAGAAAGATACTCTCCGTCAGAGGGATGGAAGCTCAAGGGAGCGAACATAGGGATAAACAGGAAAGGAAGGGTGTTCGTCAATCTCATCTGGGAATGCCCTGATTACGATATAGTTGAAAACGATGGGAAGATAGTGGGACTGGACATAGGTGTGTACAACATTGTTACAACCTCAGACGGAGTCCACTATGGAGCAGAGGATGTAAGGCGGGTCAAGAGGAAATACAACCATGTGCGCTCTGTGTTGCAGAAGAAAGGCACCCGCAGTGCGAAGAGGAGACTCGTCTCCATCTCAGGCCGCGAGAAGAGGTTTGTCCATGACCAGAACCACTGCATTTCCAAGAAGCTTGCCAATACTGATGAAGATGTATCTGTATACATTCTTGAAAACCTGTCATCCATGAACATGCTGAGGCTGAAAGGGAAGAGCAACAGGACAATGAGGAAATGGCTGTCGAACTGGTCGTACTCCGATCTTGAGGCGAAGCTCAGCTACAAGTGCCAGAGAAACGGCATAAGGGTGGAATTTGTGGATGCACGCTATACGAACCAGAAGAGCTCGGTGTGCAAGACGATAGACAAGGCTTCAAGAAAAGGGAACAGATACACATGCAGGCATTGTGGAAGCATCATGCATGCAGACGTAAATGCCGCTATCAACATCCGCGACAACTACATTACCCGGATCCAGCAATCCGGGCAGGCTGCAGTCAATCAGCCGTATGGATGGGGTGCCACAGGCAAACCGGAAACGGAGCCTGTGGGCAAAACACTCACGTCCAAGCCTTCAGGCTTGTCCTGAAGGTCGTTGACTCAACTCTATCAAGAAGACTCCATCTTCTAAGCAGAGAGAAAGAAGAAGATTTTACAAAAATGCACAGCAAGAAAGCTCACTCCTTTCAAGGTGTGAGATGAATTGCTGAAGAGAAAATGAAATAAAATAAAATATTGTTAATTAAACAAATATGATTGAGTAATTAAACGATTTTATGGTATAATAAATCATGACCGAAAAGGAACGCATCCAGAAGAACACTACCATAAAAGAAACGCTCAAAAAAACACGAGAGCGCCATTCATCCATGCGTCCTGTTGTCGTAGAGATGAAGCTTGATCTCAAGTGTCTGAACAAGAGTGAGAGAGACAGTCTTTTCCTGTATTTCACCCAGTGCCGCTGGCTATGCAATTACCTCATCTCTCTTGATGATGGCAATACTGTGGAAAGACTTCTCTCACTGCCTGCCAAATTCATCCAGAGTGTGTATTCTTCCATTAAGCGGGATATGTCATCACTTGCCGCAAAGAGGAATAAGACAGGAAAGAAGAACGGAAAGCTTAAATTCAGGTCTTCCTATGATTCAATAGATCTCAACCAGTATGGAAACACACACTGGATATGTTACACAGATGAAGGCAATAAGAATGGTAAATACAGGAACACTGTCCATATTGCAGGAATAAAGAGACCTGTAAGAGTCTTCGGCATGGAGCATATTCCATATGGTGCTGAATATGCAAATGCAAAGCTTGTTAAGAAACCTTCTGGAATATATCTCATGCTCACATGCTATGTTCCAGTGAATGAAAAGAAGATAGAAACCGGAGTTAAGCCTGACCTTGGGCTTGATTTCGGAATAAAGACAACAATAACAACTTCTGAAGGAGAGAAGTATGACATAACAGTCCGAGAACAGGGACGCCTTAAAGGCATCTTATTCAGAGGGAATATGAGAGACTTGCCAATAAGAGAAGAGACAAGGCAAACAAGATATACCACGACATCACAAAAGGAAGAAGCCTTATTATAATGCAGGATGAAAACATAAAAGGATGGCACAAAGGCTTGTTTGGGAAACAGGTGCAGAACTCCGCACTGGGTACACTGAAAAGCAAACTAAAGTCAAATCCGAATGTCATTGTCATAGACAGATTTTTTCCTTCAACGAAGATGTGTCCTGAGTGTGGAATAATTAAAGAAGACCTCATACTATCTGACAGGACATTTATCTGTGACAGTTGTGGGTATACTGAAGACAGAGATATAAAAGCTGCTAAAACAATGCTGCTTGCAGGAAGGCATGAAATGTCCTGCACGCTTGCGGAATACAAGTGTACTCCGGAGGAGCGGATGTCAGACTTCGATACCTCGTATGAGATATGGAAGCATTCTGCGAAACGCCCAGATATGGGAAAGAGACCGGAAGCTTCCATCCTTTAGGATGGAGGTAGTTCACAAATGTTGGAAAAACCTGTATGAAACTATTGACAAGATATTCTTAATGAGTCAATATAGCTCTTGCATTCGACGCAGGGTAGAGCAGTTGGCAGCTCATCGGGCTCATAACCCGGGGGTCGTAGGTTCGAGTCCTACCCCTGCTAAACAAGAGAGGGAGTGTAATTCGTTTTGTGGACATTCCCTCTTAGCTAGTCGGAAGAAGGGAAATAATCTGTAGCTGAGGCAGCAGACTGCCACCTTTTACCAGCTAT
>CASDXQ010000020.1 GCA_949285145.1 uncultured Spirochaetales bacterium
TGTCCGTCCTTTAGTTTTTGTGTGGTATCTGAACTTTAGAACGCACATGCTCTTCTTTTCAATCTAGCTCTTCATCCCATATCTTTCCGTGAAGAACCTATTTTTCTATGAAAATATTATATGGTTAATAAAGCAGAAAAGTATAATACCAAATCATAATAAAAAATTTTTATATTATAAATATATGATATAAATTAGATATAATTGTAATTAATATAATAATTATATTAAATTAATTTTATAAAGTATCATAATTATAGACTTAAGCAATGAATATTTATCTATAAATTTTCAATTATCCAATCAGTATTTACATCATCATTATTTTACTTTACTGTATGTCCTGTTCTGGAGACCGTCATTAAGGATAAGTCACTGATGATGTTTTAGCTGTCATCCGCATTCTGTAAATCCTGGAGTTTTTCATGGAAAACACTAAAGAAAAAGCAAGGATAGGGGATGCAGTTGTCAGAATCCTCAACGGTATGGCACAAGGCCTGTTTGCATCCCTCATAATCGGTCTGATAATCAAGCAGATAGGAACATATGCAGGACTTGATGTGCTGGTTTCAATCGGACAGATCGCACAGTACTTCACAGGCCCGGCCATAGGTGTGGGAGTTGCATCTGCAGTGGGCGCTCCGCCTCTTGCTGTTTTCGCCAGTACGATAGCCGGTTCCATCGGTGCCGGTACTTTCGATATTGCAACATATGCACTCTCCAGCGGGGAGCCGCTTGGTGCGACGGTTGCAGCACTTGCAGGTGCACTGTGCGGCAAATTGATTTCTGGCAAGACCAAGGTTGATATAATCCTTGTTCCATTTACAACAATCCTGGCCGGGGCAGTTATAGGACTTTTCCTGTCGCCTGTGGTATCTGCGCTGATGAATGCGATAGGGGCATTCATAAACAGTCTCACACAGCTTTATCCTCTTCCAATGGGTATTCTTGTTTCGACTGTTGTGGGCATGGTCCTCACACTTCCCATATCATCAGCAGCCATATGCATCTCACTTGGTCTTGACGGACTTGCTGCAGGGGCAGCGTGCTGCGGCTGCTGCTGTCAGATGATAGGATTCGCAGTCTCGTCATTCAGGGAAAACGGGATCGGAGGTCTTATCAGTCAGGGAATCGGCACAAGCATGCTTCAGATTCCCAATATATGGAAAAACTGGAAGATCTGGATTCCGCCGACACTCTGTTCTGCAATACTGGGACCTGTTTCGACCTGCATGCTCAAGATGACGAACAATGCATCAGGAGCAGGAATGGGAACATCCGGACTTGTAGGTCAGTTCAATGCTGTTGCCGTGATGGGATTTCAGAGCCTGCCTGCCATTATGCTTCTGCATTTCATTCTGCCAGCACTCATAAGTCTGGCAATAAGCGAGTTCATGAGGAAAAAAGGCTGGATAAAACCGGATGACATGCTCCTCACTTAGAGTGTGAGAATTTCTTCAGAAGGTCATTGAGCATGCTTATTTTATCATCTATTGTCTCAATTTCATTTTCACTCTGCGTGATGAGAGAAGATGGTATCTCTTCAAGAAAACGGGATGGAAGGACAAGATGGGATTCTCCCATTCTGTCCTTTCTTTTTTCACAGTAGCTTATATTGAGTTCCTTGCGTGCTCTCGTGATGGCAACATAGAAGAGACGTCTCTCCTCGTCAATATTTCTGGGATCTTCTTCCAGCGCGCGGGAAGAGGGAATGATATTGTCTTCAATACCTGCAAGATATACAGTATCGAATTCAAGACCCTTTGATGCATGCATTGTCATCAGGTTCACTTTTCCCTCATCCTTATCCTCAGTATCCTTGCTGTCAAGGCTCATCATGTTCAGATAGTCACGCAGCGTGGCATCAGGATTGTTCTTCTCGAAACGGGAGAGTCTTCCGATAAGAAATTCAAGTGATCTCATTTTTGCATCAATCAGCTTCGGTTTATCCGGATACTCTTCATAAAGCATTTCCTTATAACCAATTGTGTCGATTATATCAGAAAGGAGTTTAGCCTTTTTGTTATTTCTGTTCTCCTCCTGCCAGGAAAGTACCTGGGATGAGAATGTCTTCAGGTTTTCCTGGCTTTTCCCTTTGACAGGGCTGTCGGCTGCATATGCGAATTCCGTCATGGCGTCAAAAAGCGAGATGTTCTTCTTATCAGCATATGCTCTCAGCTTTTCCACGGATGTGCGTCCGATACTCCTGCGCGGTGTGTTTATTATTCTCAGAAGCGAGACATCGTCATCAGTATTTACGATTATCTTCAGATAGCAGACAAGATCTCTCACTTCTTTTCTGTCGAAAAAGCTTGATGCGCCTGAAACCTGAGCCTGTATGCCATTTTCCATCAGTGCATTCTCAAGAGTGTTTATAAGAGAATTTGTCCTGACAAGTATTCCGAATTCGCTATAAGGTATTCCGTTTTCTGCATGACGCTTCTTTATTCCATCTGCAATCATGAATGCTTCCTCATCTTCGTCTTCGCTTGAGATGAGGTAGATCCTGCTTCCTTCCTCTCCGTCTGTCCACAGCTTTTTGCTCTTTCTTTCCCTGTTGTGGACTATGAGGTTGTTTGCGGCTTCAAGAATTGTACCGGTCGACCGGTAATTCCTTTCCAGCTTGAATTCCATTCGCTCTGGAAAATCTTCCTCAAAAGACTGTATGTTCCTGTAATTGGCACCGCGCCATGAGTATATGCTCTGGTCATCATCGCCTACCACGCAGATATTCCTGTATTTCTTTGCAATCATGGAAATGAACTTATATTGAAGCAGAGAAGTGTCCTGGAATTCGTCAACCATTATGTATCTGAATCTCTCCTGAACTTTCTCAAGCACGTCAGGACGTTTCATAAAAAGCCGGATCGGCAGCAGAATGAGATCGTCAAAGTCGACAACATTGTATGCCTTCTGGGAAAGCAGCCACTCCTGATAGATCTGATTCACGGCACTGTCCTTATTCTGAAAACCCTTTATGCGTCCTGTCTTGACATCAGAGAAAGTGGAGAGAAGGGAATATAGGTTGTAATTGCTCAGCTCCAGATCAAGACTTACTATGACTTGCTTCAGCAGTGCCATATTGTCATTTGTATCGTAGATTGTGAAATTGTTCTTATATCCCAGATACTGAATGTACTGCTTGAGCAGTCCCAGCCCGAAAGAGTGGAAGGTGGATGCGGTGAGTCCTTTCAGCTTAAAGCCGGTAAGCGATTTTATTCTCTCGCTCATTTCCTTTGCAGCTTTGTTCGTGAAAGTAAGGGCAAGTATTTCACTTTCCTTTATGCCCTGCTCAAGCATGTATGCTATGCGGCAGGTGATCATGCGGGTCTTGCCGCTTCCTGCACCTGCAATGATCAGACTGGGGCCATGAATGTTTCCTGCGGCTTTTGCCTGTTCTCTGTTCAGTTCCTGATTAAGATCCATACTCACGGGAAGACAAACTAAACTTTAATCCATCTGTGCGTCAAGCCACTGACGGCATTCTTTTACAGCAGTTTCAAAGAAAACTCCGAGCTTTCCGCCATAGTATTTCTTCCACGGTTTGTAACGTCCGCAGTAGTGGATTATGCAGGTGTTTCTCCCGACATCCCTGAGCGTGAGTCTCTTATGTCCTACGCTCATGTTGTTGATTTTGAACATTCTGTCGGAAAGATTGTATTTCAGTGTGTCGACAAGTCTGATTCTGTCACCGTAGATACCCATTATTATATCCTGATCGGGGAGGATGAAGCTGTTTCCCTTCTTTTCAATGAAAGAGAATATCTTGCTGCTGTCAAAATTTTTCCTCAGCTGTGTAAGATTCATCAGGAGAACTCCGGTGTTTATATACGGACATGTGCCGGAAGTATCAAGTCCAAGTCTTAAAGCATTGAATTTTGTCAGTATCTTTCTTGTATGACTGCAGGCCGCATAATATACAGAAGAAATATCAATGTTATATAGTTCAATAAGAGAATTTATACATATTAGGTCAACATCCAGATAGAGGATTCTGTCAATATCATCAGGAAGCAGCACAGGGGCGAATAAACGGTAATATATTTCCTTCGTGTATCTGCCTGTTGTTGGGGATGAAGAGAGAAGTGAATCATCAAAGCGGATGAAATTTATTTCAAGCCTGCTGTTTTCAAGTTTCTTTATTTCCTCAACCTCGCTGGCTTTCAGACTGCTGTGTATTATGTTCACGCTTATGCTGTCAAAGCCGCTGTGCCTTACAACGGAAGAAAGGCAGATTTTGAATAAGTTCATGTATTTTGAATTTATGCAGAAAAGAAGATTGTACATCAGTGCTCCCTGACTTTTATCGCATCCGCCGGACACATTTCGGCACAGCAGTAGCATCGGATACAGACGTCTGTATCTATGCTGATGTTCTCATCATGCTTCAGTGCTTTTGCCGGGCATATCTGTACACAGCGCAGACAGTGAACGCATTTTTCACTGTCAAACTCAGGTGCAGGGCGTTTCTTTGTCTCTTTCCTGTCATGAGAACGTGTGAGAAATGGAAGAATCAGGGATGAGAAAAGTCCTTTCGGCTTTTCGACTGCTATCTTCCTGAAATCCTTTATGACAAGATCTTCTGCATCAAGAATTGAGTACTGTGGTTTCAGCGTAATTCCGGCACTCTGAAGAATAGGGATATCTTTGGGGTCATAACCCATGATCACGGCTTCAGCTGTATCAGCAAGATAGGCATTTGCCCCGCCTATAAGGTATCCGATATAGCGCAGTGTTCCGTTCGCAGGGCCGGGGCCTTCCATTCCGATGACAGAATCAATGAGAGCATACTTTACTTTTGCAGCCTTGAAAAGCTTGCTGATGAAAGATGCGAATGCCTGGCGGGAAGGATAACGGAGATGCGTGGGGCTCTTGGTCAGCCCTGGCATCAGGCCGAACATGTTTTTCACTGCTCCCGTCGTATACATCAACTGATGTGTTTTGAATTTTGCAGCTGAAATCGTGAAATCGACTTCATCCAGCACCGCAGGCAGCTGGACTTTGATTTTCCTGTCCAGCCGGACTGTTTTGACATTCTGTGTGAAATCAACCCAGAGAGCACCAGTTCTTTCGCACACGCCGGCAATTCCGCAGTTGCGGCCTTTGAATACAGGAGTGTGAAGGCCGGGAGAATCACCGGCATACACTTTTGCGGCACCGCGTTTGAAACACTCTCTGATGAGAGCTTCCACAATCGCAGGATGCGTTGTGATCCCGGCTTCAGGCCGACTGTCTGACAATATGTTTGGTTTGACCAGAATGGTTTTCCCCCTGCAATCGGGGAATGCAGAAGCATCAAGCACTTCTTTCAATGCGGAAGAAACACTGGCTTCTTCATAATTCTCACATCTTGCTATCGCAACTCTGTTCATTTCCTTTTTTCCTCAAAAGACAGAAATACATAGGGCCTTTGCCCTCTGAAGCATCCGGAAGGATGATTGATCCGTGTGTCCGTTTTTCCGCAAAGGTAATCTGCACATCAATTTCCTCAACAAGACCGGCTTTCTTTCTGAAGAGCTTTTCAATCACTTCCTCATCTTCACCTCTGTTGATTGAACAGGTGGAGTAGAGGATGTATCCGTCATTTTTCACTGCCATGAAGGCGGATGCAAGCAGGCTGTACTGTTCTATGGCAAGTCTCTTCGGTCTGTTTGCCGACCACATTGCCATGTGCTCACGGCTTTCCATCACATGACGTTCGCTCGAACAGGGTGCATCAAGAAGGACTGAGTCATACATTTCTTTTTCATAAAGTCCCCAGCGGGATGCGTCATGGCATGTTGTCCTGACACATGAGCGGAGCTTTTCATCAAGATGCTCGTCAAGCACATTGTCAAGGCGTGCTTTCCTCTGCCTTGATCTGTCGTTAGCCGTTATCGCGCCTCTGCCATCAAGCCTCGAGGCGATGACAAGTGTCTTGCCTCCGGGAGCTGCACACATATCCAGCACATTGTAATTCTCTTCAAGCGGGAGAAGGGATGCTGTCAGAACGGAAGCTTCATCAAGAAAGTAAGGCTTGAGAAGGTTATGTGAGTAGGCGATGTTCTCTTTTTCCTTCAGCATTGCCTTTTTGAGATCCTTCCATCTGTCTGCGTAAATATTGTGATAGAATTCATCAAATGCCGCAGCGCGAGTGGTGAATTCATCTTCTTTTCTGTTTTTAGCCCGGCTCATGGAAACAATATTAGCCGATCTCAGATAAGTTGACTATATATTCCGATATAGAACCAGATGGAACCAAGAAGCACGAATACATGCCATACTGCATGGTAATGAGGAATTTTCTTCATTGCATAGAATATGACACCGATGGAGTAGGTGACGCCTCCCGCGATGAGGAAATAAAGCAGAGAGACGGGAAGATACGGTATTGTATCGTTCCAGAAGAAAACTATGACCCATCCCATCATAAGATAAAGAATCGGGTGAAGAGGTTTCAGTTTTCCCCAGAAGACAAGGGTGAAACAGACACCTGCCAATGCTATGCACCACATGAAAACTGTCAGATAGAATGATTCTCTGGTGCCGATATAAAGAAGGATCGGCGTGTAAGTCCCGGCTATGAGAAAATAGATATTGCTGTGATCCAGTATCCTGCATATGCGTTTTGCGTTGCCCGGCCTCAGATAGTGATACAGGCCGCTTGCAGTATAAAGCAGTATGTTGGAAAGGGCGAAAATGACAAGTCCGGCCTTCAGAGCCGTACTGCTGATCTCGTCAAGCCGGATCAGGATCATGATAAAACCGATGATGGAAAGAACCGCACCTGCGAAATGTGTCACGGCGTTCTCCATTTCGGCTTTCCTGTCATCGTAATTCTGAAGTGTTATGTGTTTTTCAAGCCAGTTCATGGATTAAAAATGACTTCATAGCCTTTAAAAGTAAATAGTCAATATTGGCTATTGCGTCTTTTACCGTGGTGAATGCTCACCAGGGAGAGACGAACCATGTCACTGTCACACCAACCAGTATGCCGAGAAGAAGTCCGACGAAAACCTGTGAGAATGAGTGTCCCAGCATTGTTTTCAGATGCTCCTGCTTGAACGGTTTGTCTTTGTGAAGGTCGGAAAGAATCTTTGACCATTCGTTGATGACATCTGCCTGCTTTCCTGCTTCAAGACGTATGTTCATGGCATCATGTATGACGATTATGGAGAAGATAAGACATATGGCGAAAGGAATGCTGCCAATGCCGAGCTTGATGCCTACCGACGTGGTCAGCGCAATCACCGTCGCACTGTGACTGCTGGGCATTCCTCCTGTGGAGAAGAACATGTGGGAATTGAAACCGTCACCCATCATCTTGCTGATGAACGGTTTTATGAACTGAGCCAGAAGCCAGGCGCTGAATGCTGATATCAGAGGTGCGTTCGAAAGGATGTCATTATTCACATCGGACATTGTAGTTTATGGCTTGAATAATTGCAATAAAGCCTTCCATCTGCTATCTTTTCTGAAAGAAATCAGGAGAATGGACATGGGACTTAACATTACCGGAAAAATCCTTTCCTCGCATCTGGTGAAAGGTTCCCTTGAGGCTGGCAAAGCCATTGAAATCAGGATAGATCAGACACTCACTCAGGATGCCACGGGAACTATGGCGTATCTTCAGTTCGAAGCAACAGGACTGGAGAGAGTCAGAAATGAACTTGCCGTGAGCTATGTGGATCACAATACAGTACAGGTAGGATTTGAGAATGCAGATGACCACAGGTATCTGCAGACAGTTGCCGCGGCAAAGGGTGTTGTGTTCTCCAGAGCCGGTAACGGCATCTGTCATCAGGTACATCTGGAGCGTTTCTCCGTTCCGGGAAAGACACTCCTTGGTTCAGACAGTCATACTCCCACATGCGGAGGCATCGGAATGGCCGCAATAGGTGCGGGAGGCCTTGATGTCGCCCTTGCCATGGCAGGGGTTCCTTTTTCTCTTGTATGCCCACGCGTCATAAACATAAAGCTCTCCGGCCGGCTCAGGCCTTTCGTAACTGCAAAAGACATCATCCTGAAAGTTCTTGGGCACTTCGGTGTCAAAGGTAATGTGAATACTGTTTTTGAATACTCTGGAGACGGTGTCGGCACGCTTTCCGTGCCGGAAAGAGCAACGATCTGCAATATGGGAGCTGAATGCGGTGTCACATTCTCCGTTTTCCCCAGTGACGCGATCACGCACGAATTTCTCATCAAGCAGGGAAGGGGTGAATCGTACTCACCTCTCTCTGCTGACAGCGATGCACATTATGATGGTGAATATACAATAGACCTCGGCGCGCTTGAGCCGCTCGCCGCATGTCCTCATTCTCCAGGCAATGTGAAGAGCATAAGGGAACTTGCGGGAATGAAGGTGGATCAGGTTCTCATCGGATCGTGCACTAACTCATCCTATGCGGACATGGCCAAGGTCGCTTCGATTCTGGAAGGCAGACGTGTGAATGATAATGTCTCTCTCGGCATTGCTCCCGGAAGTCGCCAGGTGCTGATGATGATCAGCCGTGACGGAAGTCTTGAGAAAATGGTGAGATCAGGGGCAAGAATTCTTGAAAGTGCATGCGGCTTCTGCATCGGCAATCATCAGAGTCCGGGCACAAATGCCGTATCGCTGAGGACTAACAACAGAAACTTTGAAGGGCGCAGCGGCACAGCATCCGCACAGGTGTATCTTGTAAGCCCTGAAATCGCAGCCCTCAGTGCGCTTACCGGATACATAGCCGATCCGTTTGCCCGGAACTCTGCCAAAGCGCCTGATATGCCGGTGATCAATGACTTCATCTGTGATGACGGCATGCTTGTCTTCCCGCCATCTGACGGCAGCAGCGTTGAAATAAAAAGAGGTCCGAATATCGGGGAACCTCCGAAGTGCAGACCGCTTGAGGACATTCTTGACGGTGAGGTTTCGATCAAGGTCGGCGACAAGATCACGACAGATCATATCATGCCGGCAGGACAGCGTCTCAAATACCGCTCGAACATTCCTCTTTATTCGACATTCGTATTTGAGAATGTTGATCCTTCATTCCATACGCGTTCTGCAGCTCTCAGAGATGAGGGAAAGGCTTCATTCATAGTTGCAGGTGCAAGCTACGGACAGGGCTCCAGCCGCGAACATGCTGCAATCTGTCCGATGTATCTTGGAGTGAAGGCGGTGCTTGCTATTTCAATAGAGAGAATTCATCAGGCAAATCTCTGCAACTTCGGCATTCTGCCACTCATCTTTGAAAATGAGGATGATTACCGCAGCCTGAATCAGGGTGACAGGCTTGTAATCGAGGATGCCCGCTCACAGGTTGAGAAAGCAGCAGTGACAAAGCAGGTCATAGTGAGGAATCTCACCCGGAACAGTGATTATGTCATGAAGCTTGATGTGACACCGTTGCAGACTGATATGCTGCTGAAAGGAGGAAGACTCAATCAGATCAGGGAGGCTCTGGATGAAAAGCAGATATAAGATTCTCTATATTGAGGGAGACGGGGTGGGATGCGAGATCACTCCCGTCATGATCAGCACTCTGAAAGCTGCAGTCAGAAAGGCCTATGACAATCCTCCTGAGCTTGTCTTTGAAGAAGTGCTTGCAGGAGGGAAGGCTGAGAAGCTTACCGGTGAAAGCCTGCCTGCCCTCACGCTTGAGAAGATAAAGGAAAGCGGGATTGCCATCAAAGGTCCTCTGATGACTCCTGTAGGGAAGGGAAAGCGAAGTCTCAATGTCGCACTGCGTCAGGAACTGGATCTGTATGTATGCCAGCGTCCCGTACGTTATTTCAACGGAGTTCCTTCCCCTGTGAAGCATCCTGAGAATGTCGATATGGTTGTCTTCCGTGAGAACACCGAAGACATTTATGCAGGAATCGAGTGGCCATCTCAAAGCGATGAGGCTGAAAAGGTTATCAGATTCCTTCATGATGAGATGGGTGTGAACAAAATCCGTTTTCCGAAGACCAGTGCAATAGGCATAAAGCCGGTGAGCAGGGAGGGGAGCAGGAGGCTTATCAAATCTGCAGTCGAGTATGCAATTGAGAACGGAAGAAAGACTGTTACCATCGTGCATAAAGGAAATATAATGAAATTCACTGAAGGCGGTTTCCGCTCCTGGGGCTATGAGCTGGTGAAGGATGAATACGGTGCCGTTGAGAGAGACGGGAAGGTGTATATCCCGCGCCCTGACGGTGACATTCTCGTCAATGACTGCATTTGTGATGCCTTCCTTCAGAATATCCTTCTCAAGCCTGAAGCATACAGTGTGGTTGCCACACTCAATCTCAACGGTGACTATGTTTCAGACGCGCTAGCCGCTCAGGTCGGTGGAATCGGCATCTCACCCGGTGCGAATATAAACTACGAAACTGGAAGGGCTGTTTTCGAGGCCACTCACGGCGTTGCTCCTGATATCGCAGGAAAGGATATCGTGAATCCTCTTTCCCTTGTGCTCTCAGGAGAGATGCTGCTTCGCTATATAGGACTCAGGGAAGCTGCGGATCTTGTGATCAGTGCAGTTGAGAAGACGATTGCCGCAAAGACAGTCACACGTGACCTTTACAATCTTCTGGATGACAAAAGCGGTGCCAGGTGCCTCGGTACAAAGGCATTCGGTGAAGAACTTGTGAGGAATCTGTGAAAACTTTTGCATTTCTCATAAAAAGTCCTGAGTTCCGCAGCTTGGAAGATATTGCTTACATTCATGACAGGCAGGCTGCCATCATCGGTGTCAGGGACATCGATGACGCGGTTTGTGCTGCTGTGAAACTGAAAGATGAAGGCATCTCCTGCACTGAAGTGTGCGGTGCTTTCACTGAAGATGAAGTCAGAAAACTGATAAAAGCCACAGACGGGCAGATACCGGTAGGATACGTCACACATCTGAAAGAGCAGGATGATCTTTTCAGGAAAACATTCGGCTGAGCGGAATGGATTCTGGTACATGTGAAAAGCGGAAAGGCCGGGTTGTCAGCCTCTCCGCTTTTTCATTTCATTCACAGCAGTCCTCTTGCCTGAAGTCCCTTGAGGGCACAGCCTTCGACGTATGGAATATGCTTTTCATCAAGCAGTGCCTTTATCTCATCTGAGCCGGCTCCCGGCTGGATGAGGACAGCATCAATCTGTTTCCTGCATTCACTGATAAGTTTCAGCCCCTTGTGCGGATTGATGCAGAGGTCAAGCACTTCAATCTTTTCTTCAGGAACGTCATCAAGACTTGCAAGTTCCTTACCGGCACAGTGCACCTTATAGCCTGCAGCAAGCAGTGCTCCCTTTATCTTGTATGCATACTTGTCTTCATTCAGCGTATCGCCTGCAACAGTGAAGACTTTTCTGTCCATCAGGTTGTCAACAGTCATGAATCCTCCTCAGCGTTCGTTTATCGGGATGACCTTCTTGAGTTCCGGTCCGGAATAGACCTGACGCGGACGTCCAATCTTCTGATACGGGTCGTGTCTCCATTCAAGGTAGTGTGCTATCCATCCTGGCAGACGGCCCATGGCGAACAATACGGTGAACATTGACTGCGGAATACCCATCAGGTGGAAGATTATCCCGGTGTAGAAGTCTATGTTCGGATAAAGGTTTCTCTCAATGAAATAATCATCATTCAGTGCAACTTCCTCAAGTTTGAGCGCAACTTCAAGCAGCCTGTCCTGGGCATGTCCCGCCTCGAGAACCTCCTTGCACATCTTTTTCGCGATCCTGGCTCTTGGATCGAATGTCTTGTAGACCCTGTGTCCGAAGCCGGAGAGGCGGAAGGATGAATTCTTGTCCTTTGCTTTCTCCACAACAGACTCGACACTTTCCCCATCGCTTATGATCTTGTTCAGCATTGCCATCACAGCCTGGTTTGCACCGCCGTGTTTCGGCCCCCAGAGCGCACAGCAGCCGGCGGCGACTGATGCATAGAGATTTGCCTCGGATGATCCTACGAGCCTTACGGCGGAAGTGGAGCAGTTCTGCTCATGATCCGCATGCAGGATGAGAAGCTGGTTCAGGGCCTTCACATGCACAGGATCCGGATGATAGTCAATGACAGGCGAACTGAAGAGCATGTTCAGGAAATTCTCGCAGTATGAATAGTCATAGCGGGGTTCTACGAAGTCGTAGCCTTTGTCCTGACGGTAGGTGAATGCCGCAATGGTTCTCATTTTGGAAAGCAGTCTAGTCACCGTGATGTCTATGTTGTCCTCCGGATCCCTTTCCTCCATTTCAGGATAGAACGCGGACAGAGAGGCAACCATGCTGGCAAGGATTGCCATTGGGTGTGCACCGTGGGGGTAGGAGCGGAAGAAATTCCTCATGTCCACATGCAGAAGTGAATGCTTATTGAGAAGCTGGGTGTATTCCTGCCTTTCCTTTGTGTTCGGCAGCACTCCCTTGATCAGCAGATAGGCGACTTCGATGAAGTCACAGTTCTGTACGAGATCCTCAATGTCATAACCGCGGTAGCGCAGAATCCCTTTCTCACCGTTTATATAGCAGATGGATGACATGCAGCTTCCCGTGTTCATGAACCCCGGATCATAGGTGATGTAACCTGTATCCTTTCTCAGGGAGGCAATGTCGATGCTGTGGTTTCCCATGTTGTCTGTAATGACATCAAGCTGAATGTCTCTGCCGTCAGGCAGGACAAGATGCGCTTTCTTCTCTTCCTTAAGCATTTCCCTCTACCTTATCCAGTATTTTCTTTCCGCTTACAGCTTCAAGAGCTTTCACAAGAGCCTGGGTTCCCTTTCTTCCCATTCCCTGAGCCTGGAGTGCAATGTATAGCTGCTTCACAAGGGCAAGGCCCGGAAGACATAGTCCCATCTTCTCGCTTTCCTCAAGTGCAAGACCCATGTCTTTCACAAAGTGGTCAACCATGAAACCCGGCTCATAATCGCCTCTTATGACGCGGGGTGCGAGATTGCCGAGTGTCCAGCAGCCTGCAGCTCCGCCGCTGATGGTTGCGATCATATCGTTAAGGGACAAGCCCGCCTCAGCCCCGTAAACAAGAGCTTCGCTGACGCCTATCATTGTTCCGGCGATCACGATCTGGTTGCACATCTTTGTCTGCTGTCCGCTGGAGACAGGACCGCAGTGGTTGATGCTTTTGCCCATTACTTCAAGAACAGGCTTTATGCGGCTGAAAACCTCGTCACTGCATCCTGCCATGAAAGTAAGGGTTGCTTCCCTTGCTCCTCTGTCTCCTCCGGAGACCGGAGCATCAGCAAAGGATGCGCCTTTTGCGCGGCAGGCCTTTTCAATTTCAAGCATGAGGGAAGGACGGGTTGTCGTCATGTCGACAGCGCATTTTCCTTCACTCAGGGCACTTACGATACCATTCTCCCCGAGATAGACTTCCTCAACATCCTTCGGAAAGCCCACTATCGTGAAGATAATGTCGCACTGCCGTGCCGTCCCGGCAGGACTGTCACACCAGACGGCTCCTTTTTCAATAAGCCCGTCCGCCTTGCTTTTTGTGCGGTTGTACACGTACAGGGGGTAGCCTGCATCAAGAATATGAGAGGCCATGCTGTGGCCCATCACACCGAGTCCGATAAATCCTATTTTTTCTTTCATGACTCACACAATACACCAAATATTCAGGTTTGTCTAAAAAAATAAAGGCTGTTAACAAAGCTGCGCATTAGGAGTATGTTTCCTAGTATGACAAAGAATGATGCTGCAAAACTGCTTGAAGAATATGATGCACTCTCCTGTGTCGATATGATCGACATGCTCAGGAAGGAAGAGAGCCGTCTCCTGTATGCTGGAGAGGAGGGCGTGTCGGTTGAATACCGGGGACTTGTGACACTTGCATCTTTTATTGATGATTTCACTCATATCCTGGACAGGACAGGATATGAGCCGGATCTTATGTGCGTTCATGATGAGGAGATGAGAAACCACCTCATAGAAAAATACGGATATGAGAATGAGGAAGGATGCTACAGTTATTCATATTACGGCACTCCTTTCGATCTGGAAGAATATGATTTCAGGACGCTTGACATTTCCTACAAGGACAGGATAAGGGAAGTCTATACGCTTGCAAGTGAGGAAAGCCTTCTTGATGATTTTTCCCGCGGCGAGGTCTTCGGTCTTTTCATTGACGGCCGCCTGACTGGCTTCATCGGTTTTCACAGTGAGGGCAGCATGGGCATGCTGCATGTCTTTGAGGAAGGGCGGAAGAAAGGATATGGCAGCCTGCTTGAAAAATATGATATCAACAGGGCACTTGAGCTGGGCAGGATTCCTTACTGCCATGTATTTGAAAGCAATGCTGCAAGTCAGGCGCTTCAGGCGAAACTCGCTCTGAAAAAGGGAAAGAGGAAATGCTGGTGGCTGTGGAAGGACTAGCCTCGCATTTCTTTCTCAATTATATTTGTCATGAAGGTACATAACAGATGAGAGATGAGGAAATAACGGATCTTGCGGAGTTTTTCAAGGTTTTCGGAGATCCTACAAGACTTAAGATACTTTTCATTCTCGAGGAAGGTGAGTCCAGCGTCAGCGAGATAGCATCCGTCACCGGCATGAGCCAGTCCGCGATCTCACAGCAGCTGAAGATACTCAAGACATCGCGTCTCGTACGCCCCCGCAAGGAAGGCAAGTCCATCTTCTACCGCCTGTGCGATGAGCATATAAGCAGGATACTCAGCATGGGCAAGGAGCATTACGAAGAGCTTTAGTGATGTCTTCAAGAGGGAGGCCGATGACATTTGACCAGCTTCCCTCTATTCTTTCTATCAGTGTGTAGCCGGTTTTCTGGATTCTGTATCCTCCTGCTGCGCCGGCCCATTCACCGCTGTCAAGATAAGATTCAATCTGTGCATCAGTAAGATGTGAGAAGAACACACGGCTTGTGCTGCAGCCGGAGATAATGCCTTCATCCGGTACGAAAAGTGCCCATCCGGTGACGACTTCCTGCATCTTGCCGGAGAATTCGTCCAGCATGCGCCGGGCATCATTCCTGTCCTTTGGTTTGCCAAGTATTTCGTCATTGAATGAGACCATTGTGTCAAGTGCGAGAGAAAGCGTGAGTGGATCGAAATCACGGCTGTTCATGAAGCTGACAAGCTTTATGAGCGCGATATGCGAGACGATTGATGAAGGCTGAGTGTGACCGTCCCATGTCTCTTCTGCAGCTTGAGGCCAGGCAGATACCTTTATTCCGCAGTCCTTTTCAAGAAGTTCGAGGCGGTTGGGGGAGGATGATGCAAGATTGAGCGGACTGAGATAAAAGCGTGCTTCTTTTACAAGCTTTTCATCAAGTACTGGTTTTTCCTTCACTTCTGCAGCTCCTCCAGCTCCTGAGAGAGGGAGAACCATTCCTCGTTCAGTTTCTCGACTTCGGCTTCCATTGTTTCCTTTTCTTTCACCACTGCGCTTATTTTCGCAGGCATGCTGTATATTTCCGGCTGTCCCATTTTCTCTTCAAGAGCCTTTATCGAGGTGCTGAGGCTGTCGATCCTCTCCATGAGTGCATCCAGCTGTTTTTCCAGTTTCTGTATCTGATTGCGTCTCTCTTTCTGGCTTCTGTGATCATCTGATGAGGAAATAGTCTTTTTCTCCTGTGATTTCACGGCTTTCACCGTCTTTTCCTTTTCAAGGAACCGGTTTTCCTTTTCCTCCAGCTTGTATGAGAAGTAGTCGTAGTCACCTTCAAAGAAAACCGGAGCCTCATCAGACAGATAGAGAATCCTTGTCGCAAGATTCTTGATGAAATGTGTGTCGTGGCTTACGAAAACGACAGTTCCCTCGTATGCCTTGATCGCCTCGAGAAGCATCTCCTTCGTGTTGATGTCAAGATGATTCGTAGGCTCGTCAAGAATCAGCAGGTTTGCCGGATGCAGAAGAATCTTGAGAAGGGCAAGGCGGCTTTTTTCTCCGCCGGAGAGCACGCTTACGCTTTTGAACACATCGTCATCGTGAAAGAGAAATGAACCCAGCATGTTCCTCAGACGCGGAAGATCTCCGGTGTCGGCAACTTCCTCAAGTTCCCCGAGCACGGTGTTGGCATTGTTCAGCGTTTTCTCGCTTTCCTGTGCATAATAGCCGATCCTGAGGCCGGCACCGTCCCTGAGTGTTCCGCTGAATGAGTCATCCTGATGGGCAAGTATTCTCAGCAGCGTCGACTTTCCTGTACCGTTGCGTCCTGCGATTGCGAGCCTTTCCTTCTTCCTGACAATGAATGACAGGTCATCGAAGATCACATGATCTCCGTATGCTTTGTGAAGATGCTCAGCGATTTCCACATCATTGCCGCTGTGCGGGGCAGGGGGAAAGGAGAAGCTGAGTTTCTTCAGATGATCCGGAATCTCGACGATTTCCATTTTCTCAAGGGCTGTTATGCGGGACTGCACCTGACGGCTCTTTGTGGCTTTGTAGCGGAAACGCTCTATGAAACGTTCCGTTTTCTCTATCTCGCTCTGCTGTTCTGCATAGCGGTGCATTATTTCCTTAATTTCCTCTTCCCTCTGTTTCAGGTATGAGGAATAGTTGCCGCTGTAGCGTGTGAGCTTTCCCTTGAAAAGTTCGTATACTACATTGACGGTCTCATCAAGGAAGTCGATATCGTGCGATACCAGCATGAGGCCGCCCGGAAAATTCTTCAAATAGTTCCTGAGCCATGTGATTGCCTCGATGTCAAGATAGTTCGTAGGCTCATCCAGAAGCAGTATGTCAGGTGATTCCACCAGAATGCGGGCAAGGGCGATCCTCATCTGGTAGCCGCCGGAAAATTCACTGGTCACGCGGGAGAAATCACTTCGCCTGAAGCCAAGCCCCTGGAGAATCTGCTCGATACGTGCCTGCCTTCTTTCGTATGAAGCGTCTTCCAGCCGGCCTTCAAGCTCATCTATGAGCGAAAGCTTTGCTTCATAGTTCTCTTCTGTGATCTCGCTTCTCAGCCTTTCTATCTCATCTGCCGTTTCCCTGAAGCGGGCGTAGCCTTCCTCGGCCGTCTCATAGACGGTCTTATGAGGCAGCACTATATCCGACTGGGGAAGATATGATATATGCATGCCGCGGGTTTTCGATATGTTCATGCCGTCCGACGCAAGCTGTCCGGTGATGACTTTCAGCAGTGTCGACTTGCCGCAGCCGTTCGCTCCTGCAAGCGCCGCCCGCGATTTACCGTCAAGAGTGAATGAAACATCTTTCAGTATGTCTCTGTCGCCGAAGGCGAGATTTAGGTTCTGAATCTGTAAAGTGACCATGAAATCTAAAATAGCAGAGTTGTGCACAGCGGTGCAATAAGCAATTAGCCTGCATACATATTCAATTTGCTTGCAATATTCTGCATAAATCATTATAGTGGTCAGGGAAGAAGGAGAGGCACTTTGATTTGTCTTACTATCGCTGAAAGTACAATTGCCGATGCCGTTGAGAAAGTCAGGGCACAGAGGCAGTATATAGATATGGCAGAACTCAGACTCGATTATCTTACCAAGGACGAGTGTGAGAAAGCCTGCACATTCCCCGCCCTTGTCGATGTTCCGTGCATTGTCACGAACAGAAGGGTTCAGGACGGTGGAAAATGCAGTCTCAGTGAAAAGCATAGAAGGAATCAGCTTCTGAAGGCGCTGGATGGCGATTTCAGATATGTCGATATCGAGGAAGATCTCAAAAGAGGGGAACTTGATGAGAAAGCAGAGGAACGCGGGGTGAAGATCATCCGCTCCCTGCATGACTTCGAGAAAGTTCCGGATGATATTTTCGCACGCATACAGCAGCTGAGAAAGAGAGCAGATGTCGCAAAAGTCGCGGTCACGCCGCGCGGTATAGCGGATGTAATAACACTTTTCAATGCACAGAAGGAACTTGAAGGCACAGACAAGATAATCATCGGAATGGGTCCTTACGGGATTCCGACCAGGATCCTCTACAAGAGGATGGGCTCCATGCTCACCTTCTGTTCTGACAATCAGACTGCACCGGGGCAGCTTTCCAGCAGAATTCTCAAAGAGCTTTATCATGCGGATGAAGTCAATGACAGAACTGCCATCTATGGAATAATCGGGAATAATGTCACGCAAAGCCTGTCCCCGATGATCCATAACCCCGGCTTCAGAGGAATAAAGTACAATGCCATATACGTGCCTTTTCTTGTTGATGCGGTGAGAAGTTTCTTCGCTCTTGCCGAGAATCTTCAGATGAGGGGCTTCTCGGTCACAGTTCCTCATAAGGTGGAGGTTCTTTCCTATTGCGGCAACATCACAAGGGAGGTCAAGCAGATCGGAGCCTGCAACACTGTCGTCAGGATGCCGGGTCTCTGGAAGGCAATAAACACGGATTATTACGGTTTCCTCGCCCCGATTGAAAAAGATATTGAAAGCGGAAGGATAAAAAGCGCGCTTGTCATAGGTGCAGGCGGTGCATCAAATGCCATTGTCTGGGCTCTCAGAAACAGAAATGTGAAGGTGACAATTCTCAACAGAACGCTTTCCCGTGCCGAGAAAATAGCGCAGGTGAACATCTGTCAGTTTGACAGACTGGATAATGCCAGAGCTTATGAAGGACAGGTTGATCTGATCGTGCAGACGACGACTGTCGGACAGGACGGATGGGAGAATCCGGTGGAAGGTTTCCGCTTTACAGGCCGTGAGATCTGTTATGACATTGTTTACCAGCCGAGGATCACGAAATTCCTTTCCGACGCACAGGCGGCAGGCTGCAGTATCCATACAGGTCTTGAAATGCTGATCGGTCAGGGCAAGCTCCAGTTCGAGGCTTTCACTGGCTACCATTATCCGCGCGGCGTCAGGATCGATATCAGCTGATCATCTCTTTTATCTTGAAAATCCTGCTGACGGGAATCTCATGATTTCCTCCATCCTCGTCCAGAACAGACAGGATGCTTTCCGCCCCGTCTCCTTCGAGTTTTTCAAATGAACAGACAAGCTTTTCATCAACGGTTGTTATTTCAAAAAGGGCATCGTTTCTGGCGATGTTCTTTTTTATGAATGACAGCTTCGACTGGAAATTGAAACCGGAAATGCTTCTTGAAAAAGGGATGACCTTGTCTTTTACTATCTGGCTTTCAGAAAGAATGTAGCCGGCTGAAAGCAGTTCAAGATATGCATCCCTGTTATCATCAGAGGCTTTTTTCCTTATTTCAATGGCAAGGAGGTTCTTATAATAATCAGGTTTTTCCTCACGCATGAGAGGAATGTCCTTTATATTGAAAGGCTTTGCCGGGGGAGGACATATTATTGCATCATCTTTCTCGTCTCCGCTCTCTTCCCTGACGGTTTTTCCGAGCATGTCGAAACCTGAGTAGGTGAGGATGACCCGCCACTGCTTTTCCGTTGATTTCCTCATGAGGAATCCTGTGCTGCCGACCCTTTTGATTATGTGTATTTTCATCAGCGGCAGACGGCTTATTATTCCGGCTCTATCCTCACTTGTCTCAAGGTATATGCAGTCATACATCCTGAGTGAGTTGTAGTCATCCCACCATGAACGTATGCGGTTTTCAACTCCGGCGCTCACTTTGCATCCAGAGAAGGATGATATGATATCATCAGCAGTAAGAGAGCAGTCAAAACCGTTTCTGATGCTGTCCCTGTTTATTTCAAGAGTGACCATTGTGTCCACGAGAGAAGGGAATGTGTACAGATGGAAAATGCTGTTTCTGCTGCAGCTGTGATAGCGGATGGTGAAATCCGCACAGACATAGACCGTGGATTCTTCATCATTTCTGTCTTCATCACCCAGTATGAAGTCGAGGCCTCCTGTGCCTGCTGCACATTCTTCCCTGAAAACGGATGACATGCATTTCCTCACACCTTCTGCATTCAGGAATGAAGAAAGGGATACAGCCATCCGTGCTGCGTTTACGGACATTCCTGAAGCGGCCGAGAGCAGCTGGGCTTTGATCGCATCCAGCTCCTGAGCAAAGAATGAGGCAAGTTTCCCTATGTCATCGAAAAGATCAAGCTGCTCTCCAAGTGTGAGAAATGCATCATAAAGACAGTCCACTTCACCGGAATCAAGACGCGGAAAGATGTATTTCCATGTCTTTGAAATATCTCTCCGACTTGTAATTGTCCTTATTGCATAGAAGGCTCTCAGCGTATCGCGCAGGAATATCGTGCGTTTTTCACTCACAAGCCAGGATGAGAAAACGGAGAGACTTACAAGCGGAGTGTAGTCGTACATCGAATTGAGATCCAGTTTTCCCTCTTCATCACAAAGCAGGAGGGTACGTCTGATCAGTGAGCTGATCATCCTGCTGACATAGCGCATATCATAGTCTGAAAAGAAATTCCTGACACAAGAAGGCTCAATTGGGCCGAATATGCTGATGAGGGATAGTATCCTGCTTTCATCATCGCAGACGCCTGAAATGAGATTCTCCTTCACGGCGGTGGAAGAGAAAAAATGCATCAGAGACTCAGTTATTCCGGCCCTGCTGAATGGCATGGGAATCCTGCCCAGATAAAGGGAGGCAAGATCAAGCAGGCTGTTCTCATCAAGTTGTGACAGATAGGAGGCAAAATCCATGCTCATCAGGCATTCTCCACGATATAGCTGTAACCCTGCTCACAAAGGAATTTCTGACGGTTGAGCGAGAAGTCCTCTTCTTTTGAGTATCTGGTCACAAGGGTATAGAAATGACTGTCGATATTCTTAGGACGGAGAATCCGTCCCAGTCTCTGTGCTTCCTCCTGTCTTGAGCCGAAGGTTCCAGAAACCTGTATTGCGACACTTGCATCGGGAAGGTCGATTGCGTAATTCGCAACCTTGGAGACGATGAGCACATGTATCTTTCCATCCCTGAATTCCTGATACAGCTCATCGCGTCTGAGATTGTTCATGGCCCCTGTGATCATGGGAAATGAAAATGTCTTCTGAATTTCCCTTAGCTGATCAAGATACTGGCCGATTATGAGGATCTGGCGGCCTTCATGTTCTTCCAGCAGCCTCCTGACCACATCTGTCTTTGCCGGATTCTTTGCCGCGATCTTTATCTTTTCACTCCCCGGTGCTGCCGCATACTCAAGTTCCATGTCAGGTGGAAGGGGAACCCTGATTTCATGACAGTATGCCGTTGCAATGAAGCCTTTCTTCTCAAGTTCCGACCACGGGACATCGTAGCGTTTCGGGCCGACAAGTGAGAAAACATCTCTTTCCTTCCCGTCTTCCCTTATTAGAGTTGCGGTCAGGCCGAGTCTGTAGACAGCCTGAAGGGATGCGGAAAGCTGGAATACAGGAGCAGGAAGGACGTGTACTTCATCATAGATCACGAGACCCCAGCTGTGTGATGCGATATTCCTGAAATTCCTCATCTCCTGCTCTTCGTTGCCGTGGTTGATCAGCATTGAATATGTGCATACTGTCACAGGCTTTATTTCCTTGACTGCGGAA
The DNA here is from genome assembly GCA_949285145.1 of uncultured Spirochaetales bacterium. GTDB lineage: Bacteria > Spirochaetota > Spirochaetia > Sphaerochaetales > Sphaerochaetaceae > Bullifex. The sequence goes on from CASDXQ010000020.1 coordinate 21,329, forward strand.
CCGTATTCACCGACATCATCCTGGCTGAGTGTTGTCTTGTCGAGGATTTCCCTTATCCATTGATGGACAGCTGAGACATTGGGTGCGAGGATGAGAGTGCTTGTCTTCAGCGCGGCCATTGCGGCAAGTCCGACTATGGTTTTCCCGCTTCCGCATGGAAGTACGATTGTTCCGTATCCAGCACCTTTTGCTCCATCTGCATAGAATGCTTTGAGGCTGTCTTTCTGGTAATTTCTCAGTCCGAATTTCCTTCCGCTAAGTGTCTCTTCTCTCAGAGAGATGTCAAGTGGCAGTCCTTTTTTCAGCGGAATGAGATCATTGACGGGAAAATTGCCGTATATCAGCTTCAGCTTCAGCTCTCCGCGCTTAGACATCGGAATGATGAAATCATCATCAAGCCTCTCCTCAAGATACGGAAGCAGGGATTTCATCGAAAGCAGCTGAGTCCTGTAGATGTCTTTTGAACATGTCAGGAGGAATCTGTCATCATCGTACTCCTCGAAGCATAGTGCGCCGAAACGGGAGTAGTTGTCCTCAATGTAGTACTTTACGACTTCAGGGATTTCAAATCTGGAATATTTCTCAAGAGTTCCCGTTATGAAGTCAAGGCTTACGCCTGCACTGCAGGCATTCCATATTGTGATATTTGTTATCGCAAAGGTATGCAGATGCTCAGGAGATTTCACAAGCTCGCTGAAACTTGCAATTGCATCCCTGCATTCATCCGCTGCGGGACTGTGAACATCAAGAAGCATTGTCCTGTCAGACTGTACTATAAGAGGTCTGTCATCATTCATAGGCTTTCTCTCTGAGGTAAAAATCCGCGATTGTCAGTGCGGCCATGGCTTCAACGACGACGAGGGCGCGCGGCACGATGCATGGATCATGCCGTCCGTGTATCTCGATTTTCCTTTCATTCATCTGTCTGTCCACCGTGTTCTGAATCCTGCTGATGGAGGGTGTAGGCTTGAATGCCGCGCTGAAGATGATGGCCTCTCCACTGCTTATGCCGCCGAGGATACCGCCTGAATGGTTTGTCCTGAAAGCAGCCCTGCCGTCCTGCACATGCATTTCATCATTGAAACTGCTGCCTCTCATTTGTGCGGTTCTGAATCCGTCCCCGATTTCAAATCCCTTGCAGGCACCGATTGACATCACGGCTCTGGCAAGGGCTGCATTCAGCTTGTCGAAACATGGATCTCCCAGTCCTGCGGGAACACCGAAAATGCGGCATTCCACAATACCCCCGACACTGTCGTTCGCGGCCCTTGCATCGTCTATCTGCTTTTCAAAAAGCGGAACCATGTCAGAATTCACGGCGCCGAAATCATTGCCGAAGGGGTAGGAGAACTCAGTGGAAGGATCTTTCACCATTCCGATAGAACGTATTCCCGCATGTATCTCGATCCCTTTTTCCCTGAGGAAGAGTTTTGCAAGTGCGCCTGCGGCGACACGGCATGCGGTTTCGCGTCCCGAGCTTCTGCCGCCACCGCGGTAATCCACATTGCCGTATTTGACAAAATAAGTGTAATCGGCATGGCTTGGACGGAAAACATCCTTTATGTCATTGTAATCATTGCTTTTCTGTTCTTTGTTTCCAATGACGAAACAGATCGGAGCTCCTGTCGTTTTTCCTTCAAAGACACCCGAGAGGATTTCAGGTCTGTCTTCTTCGCAGCGGCTTGTTGAAAAGCGGTTCTTTCCTCCGCGTCTTCTTTCCATCTCGCTTATTATGAAATCCTCATCAATTGCTATTCCTGAGGGAAAGCCATCGAGTATGCCGCCTATGGCTCTGCCATGGGATTCCCCGAATGTAGTGAGCGTAAGTAATGTTCCGAAACTATTTCCCGCCATCAAGAACCTCCTTAATCTCTCTTTCGATTCTTTCTTTCGTTCTGCCGATGTCTTCATATACCTCAAGGTTGATGATTATATCGGCATATTCCTCGTATATCCGGCTACGCCTTTCATATATGATATGGAACGAACCCTGCGGATCAGACGGATCCAGAAAAGGAGGAATACCGTTTCCCAGTATTTTTTCAAGAAGCAGGTTTTCATTCCGCTTGAGGTATACGATCTTTCCTTTTTCCTTTATGAGTTTCATCAGCGCAATGTTGTCAGCCGCACCGCCGCCGAGTGAGAGTACGCCATCTGAATGCTCATCAAGGTATTTTCTCACAGTTTCCAGCTCACGCATCATGAATGCTTCCTGCCCATGTGCACTGTAAAAAGAACGCACGGATGTTATATCCGGCATCATGAGAAGCAGATCATCGCTGTCGGCACATGTCATGCCTGCATCCTCTGCGATCAGCGGTGCGAACGTGCTTTTCCCGCAATGCTTCATTCCAACGAAAAAAAGATGCATTTTATCTCCTTGTTTAAAGGGAAATTATAATATTTTTGCATCTTTTCAGTCTAGATAATCAAGATCGGTGCTGTGAAGCTCTGCCAGCTCTGGCTTATATGCACCGTTGAGTGCCTCATCCTTTCTTCTGCGTGTGAATCGGAAGAAGGCCCTTTTCTCGTTCTTCTCAAGAAATCTCGCTTCGTTATAGTTTTTCTTCATGTCTGAATAGAACTTGTTTTTCTCCACTCTTTTTTTCAGCGCATAGTGGAAAGTGACGACCATCATGTACCAGAAAAAGGAGAGAAACAGCGGGAAAAGCGTGAAAAGCCCGGTGTATGCCATGATGCTGGCAGAGGGAATGAAGAGTATGAGGAAATTGTTCACGCTCAGCAGAAGCGATACGATAAATGGAATGATCCAGAAAAATCCCTGCCGTGAGAAAAGAAAGCGGAGACAGGCCAGTGAGGAAAGGACTGTCAGAAGAAGAGATGCGAGAGGGACAATGTATTCAGCCATATAATGTATGATAGTTTAATTTTGCTTTCTTGCACAGCACAAAGTGTTGTTGTACGATATTTCCATGCAGCATATACGAAATCTCATTGACAATGATCTTCTTGTGAAAAGAGATGCAAAACGTGATGAGGATGTCAGAGGGGCGTTTTACCGTGATATGACGGCAATCATACATTCCTCTCCGTTTTCTCGTCTTAAGCACAAGACACAGGTCTTCTTCGCTCCTGCCAATGATCATATCTGTACACGTATGGAACATGTGCTTCATGTCGCTTCGATCGCATCAACCATATGCCGCCCGTTCGGTCTTGACAGCGAGCTTGCATGGGCTATAGGCATGGGGCATGATCTGGGACACACTCCGTTCGGGCATGTGGGCGAGAGGATAATAAGCAAACTCTCTGAGGAAAGAGGATTCGGCAGTTTCGAGCATGAGGTGAATTCTCTTCGTGTTGTCCGCATGCTGTGCAATCACGGAAAAGGGCTGAACCTCACCTATGCTGTACAGGACGGTATCGTATCGCACTGCGGAGAATATTTCCTCAAGCGCATAATGCCGACCTTCACACTCAAGGATCTTGATTCGGTCACCACGCGCAAAGGACTCATTCCCTCTACATTCGAAGCTGTTGCGGTCCGTTTTTCAGATTCAATCGCTTATCTTGGCCGTGATTACGAAGATGCGCGCAGACTTGGGATTCTTGATGGGGCACCTTCACTGCCTCTGGCTGTGCGCAATGTTCTCGGTGACAGGAACAGCTCCATCATAAATACTCTGGTAAATGATATCATCGCATCGACAAGTCAGGATGATGGCATGGGTTTTTCACAGGAAATCTACGAAGCTGTGCTTGAGATGAAGGATTATAACTACAGGAACATATACAGAAGCGAGTTGCTTGCCGGGTATACCGGATATTTCACGAGACTGCTGCAACTCATCGTGAATTATCTCGACGGGCTCATGTCATCATACGGATATGACAAGAAAGGGTACGATGAAGAGAAGAACATGCTTGCCGCAGGTTTCTATTCCCATCTCATGGAGTTAAAGGACAAATACATTGAGAAGGAAGGGAGCTGTGCACGTCTGGTTCTGGATTATGTTGCCGGAATGAGTGACAATTTCGCGCTTGACTGCGCCAACGAAATACTCAAGCCGGAGCATCTCAATGACAGAATAGAGCAGAGCCAGAGAGGCAAATGGTTTGATGTCTAGTTTTGTTCTTCACTCTCGTCGCCGACGGTTCTGGCGATGTTTTCTATTTCGCTGATGAATTTATTCACATCATCGAATTCCCTGTAGACGGAGGCGAAACGCACATAGGCCACCTTTGATACCTTGTAAAGTTCCTTGAGCGTTGTCTCTCCGATATCAAGCGATGTGATCTTGCGGGTGTGTTCGGTTTTTCTGTTTATCTCATCTTCTATGCTGTTGAGAAGTTTTTCGATTGTTCCCTGACTGAGCCTGAGTTTTTCCGTACAGGTTCTCACTCCGCGTTCGATCTTGCTTATATCAAAAGGCTGTTCGCTTCCGTCTTTCTTTATGACAATAAGGGGCTTTTCCTCTATGCGTTCATAGCTTGTGAAACGGAACCCGCAGGAGAGGCATTGTCTTCTTCTCCTTATCGCAGAGCCGTCTCTGATCTGCCTTGATTCAAGAACCTTGTCTTCTATTGAGGAACATCGCGGACATTTCATATATCCATTCTACAAAAGTCATGCAAGACTCTCAATTGTTATTTTTAACATATTGCTTGAAAAAAATAACAAAGTGTATTAAAAATAACAATTATGAGCGAATCAATTTCCACCTGTGTCAAACAGGTCATAAACAATAGTCCTTTCATAAATGAAATGCTGATTCAGCAGGTGATCAGCTATTCGAATCTTTCACGTTTCATCCAGCCCAAAGTTGAGCAGATGTACGGCAGTGCGGTGAAACATTCCGCAATTGTGATGGCTGTCAGACGCTACAGCGAAGATCTGATCGTAAATCAGAAGAGGACGAAAAGGGAAAAGATAAACTACGAGATAAACATGAAGACGAACATCTACGATGTGAATTTTGTAAGAAGCGATGTTTTTGTCTCAAGACTTTCTTCCCTGTATGACGAGGTGAAAATGCAGAAGGGGGATTTTCTGAATGTTTCGATCGGCTCTCATGAGATATCCCTGTCGGTTTCAGACAAGTTCAAGGATGCTGTCGAGGAGATAATAAAAGGGGAGGAGATCCTTCACAGAAAAGATAATATGGTGGCTCTCACGATTTCTTTTACCGGTGATTTCCTGCAGACACCCGGCATTCTCTATATGGCGACACGCAAGCTTGCATGGGAAAACATCAATCTGACGGAAATCGTGTCCACGATGAATGAGCTGACTTTCGTCATTGAGAAGGAAGACAGCATGAAAGCATATGATGCGCTGCAGTCATTCTTCGATGAGGAGATTTAAGTTCATAACAGCACCTCATGACGGAGGAAAGACACGTTGGATTCTTGAGCACTGCATGGGGTGCAGAGGTTTTGCTTCTGTAAGCGTAGATGCGGGAAAGAAGGAAATTTTTCTCATGAATCTTGAGAGCGGAGATAAAAGACCTCTGATGAGGAGAAATGATGAAGGGCTCTACATTGTGAATGAAGATGCTTTCTTATATGCAAATGCCTGTATCATGAGTGCGGCGGCAGGCACGGTCGTTCTTGATGAATGCGGCTGGATGGAGTGCTCAGGCAAAGGTTTTTATCCTTCCCTTGAGCATCTGAGGGATACACCATCACTGTCAGCACTGCTTTCTGTCCGGCTTGACAGGCTTGAGTGGTATCTTGATTTCTTCGGAAGCGGAAATGTCCGGATCATCAGGCTCTGACTTTTGAATCAGATGGCATTCTCAAGCTTGAGAAGAAATCCTTTTTTTTCCAGCCCTCCGGCATAGCCGGTCAGCGATCCGTCACAAGCAATGACTCTGTGACAGGGCACGATTATCGATACCGGATTACGTCCTATTGCGCCTCCTGCTGCCTGTGCTGACATTTTTTCCCTGCCTGTCTTCAGTGCGGCAATGCGTGCGATTCCTCCGTATGTCATTGTTTTCCCATAAGGTATGCTGCAAAGAATCGACCATACAGTCATCTGAAAGTCTGTGCCCATGAGACTGACAGGAGGCGTGAAATCAGGCTTCTTTCCATTGAAATAGATATCAAGCCAGACTTCTGTTTCCTTATTCACCGGTGTCAGCCTTTCTTCATATTCTGCACCGGGGTCTGCAGCAAAGTGTTTCTGCCCCTCAAACCAGAGCCCGGTGAGAGCGTTCTGATTACTCGAAATCACTATTCTTCCGATGGGTGATTCATAATGGCTGATGTATTGCATTTACTCTGCCTCCTGAACGGAATTTCTTTGCAATGTTCTCTGCACAAAACTGAAGAAGATATTCAGGATCTGGGCGGCAGCAGTCTTCTGAGGTTTTCGATTCCCTTCCAGGTTCCGCAATAGATATCTTCGCTGTATTTCTTTTTTTCAAAAAGGAATTCATCTGTATATTCGAATTTCCTTCCGCTGAAATACGATATATCCATACCCTGACTGATCAGGACAGCATGTGAAGCCGCAATGTCCCAGACATAGCTCGGCTGGTTTATACAGCCCTGAATCGACGGAAATATCACAGGAGAGACAATGTGAAGTATGCTGCTTCCGAAAATTCTTACCTTGCCGTCAAAACGGGAGAAGTCAAGTCTGTCCAGTTCCTTTGACCCTATTGTGACCTGTTCGATCTCATCTTTGTCATGACATGCACTGAAGTCCTCTCCGTTCATGCGAAGCTTTCCGCCGGGGATCAGTGAAAGGAAAAGATCTTCTCTTCCCACACCGAAGCGAGGTGCCGCGATCAGTGCTCCGACCGGCTTTCTCTCGCAATCGAGGATACCGAGCGCAATGGCAAATGACGGCAGTCCCTGAGAGTAGACATCCGTCCCGTCAATCGGATCCAGGACAAAGATATACTCTTCACCGCTTTTGCGGATAACCGGACTTTCTTCGCATATGAACGTGGAGGAAGGAAACAGCCTCTGCACGGCTTCTTCCACTATCTGTGATATTCTCAGATCTGTCTGTGTCAGCACCGATCCGTCTTCTTTATAAAACCGTCGGATATCCTTCTGTGCCTGTGCAGCGAGATATGCACAGTCTTTTATTGTTTTTTCCAGCTCTTCAAAAGCTTTATAGTTGAAATCATGCATTGTCATTTTTCCCGTTTTGCATTATGTTTCACACTCGTGGCCGAGTCAATTGCAAATAAGGTTAAATCTGCCTACAGAAATCTGAGCGGCAATGAAATAATAAAGGTGAACAATCTTGACGGTTATCCTCTCAGCAGGGCAGTGGAGCTCTGGCAGAGGAAACTTTCATGCCGTCTTCTCGTGATTGTTCCCAGCGAGGAGAATGCCAGAAACCTCATTGACGATCTTTCCGATCTACGTGATATCCCGGTTATCTATTTCCCCTCTTCGGGCAAGCAACTTTATTCTTCCTACAGTGCGAGTGTGCAGGAGGCAGGACAGCTTAAAGCCATAGAGAGGCTTGAATCGATGAAGGACGGCATAATCGTGACTCATGTGAGGGCCTTCTCCTGTCCCGTCATTTCAAGGCAGAGCATAAGGAATTTCTCAATACGTCTGAAGACAGGCGATCATTTTGATTCCACAGGCCTTGCATCCCGGCTTGCCGCTGCAGGATACTACAAGGCATCAAGCTGCTATGAAGTGGGAACCTTCGCACTGCGCGGTGAGGTCATGGAAATATTTCCCTATCAGAGCGAGAACCCGATCCGCCTTTATGCGGACTGGGATGAGATCGGGAGGATCGCCTATTATGATCCGTCTTCACAGCAGGTCATAAGGAATATAAGCAGCTATAGCCTTTCACTGATCAATGAGAACACAAAGGTTGAAACGGATTCATTCAGCAGCTGTCTGAATGGAAATGAATATGTGTTCTTCGTGGGCAGCGAGCGCTGCAGAACCGTATATGCCGGACTGATGAATGAGGCAAAGCAACTTTTCAAGGCAGCATATGCATCTGATGCCAATGCTCCTGTGCCGGAAAAGATAATCACAAGTCCTTTTGACTATCTTGAGGGAAAGAAGAGTGCGACAGTCGTATATGACATAAGAAATGATGAGGAAAGCTTTCACTTTGATATCAATGCCGGAAGAAGCTTTTTCGGCAATGTGAAGCTTTTCAAGGAAGAAGCGGGCGCCATGCTTGCCAATTCCTGGGATGTGCGTGTCATCGTACCGACGCAGATACAGGAAGAGAGAATGGCTAACATCCTCTCCGATCTTCCAGATGTCAGGATTGAGATCGGGAACATAAGCAGAGGCTTCTCGATTGATCCTCTGGAACTTTTCGTGATTGCCGATCAGGAGATATTCAACCGAAGAACTGCCCGCCGTCAGGCACTTGTAAATGTGCAGTCAGAGGCGATTGACAGTTTTGTTGATCTCAAGGAAGGCGATTACGTCGTCCATGTCAATTACGGGATAGGGCAGTTTGTCAAGATCGAAAGGGCGAAAACAAGCCGTGCAGAAAGGGATTACATAAAAATACGGTATGCCGGTGAGGAATATCTTTATGTGCCGATTGAGCAGGCGAACCTCGTGCAGAGGTATATCGGAAACGACGGAAGACCCCCGAAGCTTGACAAGATGGGCACCTCAAGCTGGTCGAGAAAGAAGGAGAAGGCTGTAAAGAAGGCACAGGAGCTTGCTTCTCAGCTCATAAGCCTGTATGCAAAGCGGCAGAACTCTTTCGGATATCCTTTCAAGAAGGATACTGACTGGCAGCTGCAGTTCGAAGCTTCGTTTCCTTTCACTGAAACTCCTGATCAGCTCAAATGCATCGAGGACATAAAGAAGGATATGGAGAGCGACAGGGTCATGGACCGGCTTGTCTGCGGTGATGTTGGATACGGCAAGACTGAGATCGCGTTCCGCGCGGCATTCAAGGCTGTAATGAGCGGCAGGCAGGTTGCCTTCCTCGCTCCCACCACCATCCTTGCCGAACAGCATTACAGAAAATTCTGCGAGCGTCTCGAGGAATTTCCCGTGCAGGCAGAGCAGCTTTCAAGAATCGTTCCTGCAGCCCGGCAGAGGAAAGTTCTCGCCCTTCTGAAGGAAGGCAAGGTTGACATCCTTTTTGGGACACATAAAATACTTCAGAAAAATGTTGTGTTCAAGAATCTCGGTCTTCTCATCATTGATGAGGAACAGCGTTTCGGCGTGACGGCAAAGGAGAAGATAAAGCAGCTCAAAGTCAATGTGGACTGTCTGACTCTTTCCGCAACTCCCATTCCAAGGACGCTGTACATGTCGCTGCTGAAGGTCAGGGACATGTCGTTGCTGACGACGGCTCCGCGTGAAAGGCTTCCAATAAAGACCATTATCGATGATTATGATATAAACAAAGTGGTTTCTGCCATACAGAAGGAACTCGAGAGGGGTGGTCAGGTCTTTTACCTGCATAACCGTATATCTGATCTGAATGATATTGCGTATCAGCTTCATTCTCTGATCCCGAGCGCAACTGTTGAATATGCGCACGGACAGATGGAGAGTGACGAGCTTGAGGATATAATGCACCGCTTCGTCTACGGCGGCGTGCAGGTGCTTGTCTCCACTACCATAATCGAAAACGGCATTGATATACCGAATGTCAATACGATTATCATAGACAATGCCCATATGTTCGGTCTGTCTCAGCTTTATCAGCTCCGCGGCCGAGTGGGACGCAGTGACAGACAGGCATACTGCTATCTGATGTATCCTGATGAATCCATGCTGAATGATGATGCGATAAAACGCCTCAGGGTTTTAAGCGAGCACACGGCTCTCGGTTCGGGCTTCAAGGTTGCTTTGAAGGATATGGAGATAAGAGGTGCGGGAAATCTTCTTGGACAGGAACAGTCCGGACAGCTTGAAGCGGTAGGCCTGGACATGTATATGAAGATACTCGATGAAGAGATCAACAGGCTCACGCACGGTGAGAAAGCTCACAGTGAGAGGGAAGTGTACCTTGAGCTTGACTACTCGGGCTTCATTCCCGACAGTTACATCAGCGATCCTTCCAGCAAGTTCGATCTTTACAAGAAAATCGCATCCGTAAAGACCGATTACGAGTTTGATGCGCTCAAGGGCGAAGTCGAGGAAAGGTTCGGACCCGTGCCTGAGGAAGTGGAGAATCTTTTCTGCATTGCACAGATCAGAATCGTCTGCAGGCGGCTTGAGATATATCATCTGTCGGAAAGCAGGGGAATTGTCCAGATTGAGTTCAGTCATTTCTCCGCCATCAATCCCGACAAGATAATAAACCTTCTCAAGCTTTCAAACGGAAGGGTGAAGATGGACTCGGCTAGGCCGAATTACATGAAGATGAAGACGGATGCCATAAGTCTTAAGGACAAGGCTTATTTCATACTTGAACAGCTTAGGAGACTGGAATAACAGATGACTGAAAGCGAGATAACAGCAGCAATAAACAGAGTTGAGGTCAGGGAAGGCATACACAGGACAATAAAGTCCTATGCACTGAGGAACAATGTCCTTGATGACGAACAGAAGAAGATCGTTCTGGGCAACTTTGAGAAATACTGTCTTGAATTCAATGACGGCTTTGTTTATCCGTCTTCTCTTTTTCAGGATGAGACGAAACCCGTAGTGATAGAGATCGGTTTCGGCATGGGTACTTCAACACAGATCATTGCAAAGGAGAGGAGTGAGTACAATTATCTTGGTCTTGAAGTCTACCTTCAGGGCTTTGTGAAACTTCTCAGGGATGTGTCACGTCTTGGACTGGACAATATAAAACTCATGAGGTTCAACGCTGTCGATGTCCTTGAACGCATGATACCTGATAATTCAATTGCCGGCTTTCATATATTCTTTCCTGATCCATGGCCGAAGAAAAGGCATCATAAAAGGCGTCTGATCCAGAGTGATTTTGTCCATCTGCTTTCCACAAAGCTCATCAGGGGCGGCTATCTCTACCTTGTCACGGACTGGGAGGAATATGCCAGGTGGATGATGGACATACTTTCGTCAGAGCCCCTGATCAGGAACAGGTATGAAGGATTTGCACCTCCGGCAGAGTGGAGACCTGAAACCAAGTTTGAGAGAAAAGGTCTGGACAAGGACTACAGGATCAGCGAACTCTGGTTTGAGAGAGTGTGAAAGAAGAGGAGCCGCCTTTTCAGACGGCTCCGTGGATGGGGATTGAAATATGGCTATTTAGCCTCTGCTTCCTTTCTTGCCTTGGCTTCTGCGATCACATCATCGGCAAGCTTTCCCGTGAGCATCTCATAATGGTCAAACTCGAGCTCAAATGAGCCGGTGCCTGAAGTCATTGACTTGAGGTCGATCGCATAGGTTCTCAGCTCTGCCATCGGGACTTCCGCCTGTACCGCGGTGAGGTGTCCTTTTTCCTCCTGACCAAGCACTCTGCCTCTCTTTGAGGACAGATCTGAGAGAATTGCTCCCAGATACTCATTTTCTATGAAGACTTCAAGTTTCATGATCGGCTCAAGCAGCACGCATCCTGCCTTAGCCAGTGCAATTTCCATCGCACCTTTAGCAGCAAGCTTGAACGCCATTTCGGATGAGTCTACAGGGTGCTCCTTTCCGTCAACCAGCGTGATGCCGATATCGACAAGAGGGTAGCCCGCAAGATAGCCTTCATTCATTGATTCCTGAATACCTTTTTCGATTCCAGGGATATAACCCTTGGAGATGGCTCCTCCCTTGATTGCGTTTGTGAAGCTGTAATACTGCCCTCTTTCAATAGGCTCGATTTCCATCACGACGCGTCCGAACTGTCCGTGACCGCCTGACTGTTTCTTGTGCGAATATTCAGCAAGGCCGGATTTCTTTGTGATCGTCTCTCTGTATGCAATGCTAGGAACAGAGGTATGGATCTTGATCTTCTGTTTTTCCTGAACCTTGTCAAGGATCATTCCTATGTGAAGTTCTCCCATGCCTCCGATGACAGTCTGTTTTGTTTCCACATTCTGAGTGATCTGGAATGTGAGATCTTCTTCGGCGATGCGGTGGAGGGCTTCATTCATCTTGTCTTCGCTTTTCTTGTCATCCGCCCTGATCGCAAGCTGATAGACAGGCTGTGGAAGTCTCATCGGACGGAATGTGAACTTCATGTCGGCATTTGCGAGCAATGAGCAGTTTGTTGATGCGATGTTGCTCTTTGTCATGATGCCGATATCACCGGCTTCAAGCGCATCTGTCTCTATGAGCTTTTTGCCAAGCGCTCTGTAAACCTTGCCCGGGCGTTCCTTTTTCTTGATTTCCGGATTGTAAAGATCAGTTTCCGGTGTGACTTTGCCCTGAACAACCTTGATGAAGCTGAGTTTTCCTGAGAACTGATCGATTGTTGTCTTGAAACAGTATGCGGCAACAGGAGCTTCCGGATTGATGGAAATTGTCTTGTTCTCACCGCTCTCATCAACAATGAAATCGAAACCGTCAAGCGGGTTGGGGAAGTTGTTCTTGATGAAATTGAGAAGGGATGTGATACCTGCACCTTTATCTGTCGCACCGCAGAAGACAGGCACGACTTTATTATCCTTGAGCCCTTCCCTGAGTCCTCTTCTTATATCATCAGAATCAAGAGTTCCTTCGGCGAAGTACTTTTCGATAAGGTCGTCAGCGCCTTCAGCCGCATTTTCAATAAGACGGTTTCTGAAATCCTCAACAACTACTGAATATTTTTCCGGAATAGGAATGGCTTCTTCCTTTCCGCCTTCTTTCAACTGATATGCCTGATTCTCAATCAGGTTGATGACTCCACGGAATTCCTCCGCCTCTCCAAGAGCCATTACAACCGGAACAAAGTGCGAATTGAATTCGCTTTCCAGGGAATCGATTACATGACGGTAGCTTGCTCTTTCCTTGTCCATCTTGTTGATGAACACCGCTCTGGGCTTGTTTCTCTCATCAAGTCTTCTCCAGAGCTTGATAGTCTCGATCTGGGCTCCTTCTCTTCCGTCAACAACAACGAGTGCTGCTTCGCAGCTGCGGAATGCTGAAATTGTCTCTCCGATGAAATCCGCTGTTCCCGGAGTATCCAGAATATTGATCTGTCTGTCATCCCATTTGAAAGATGCCAGGGAAGCGTGAACGGAAATCTTTCTTGCGATTTCCTCTTCTGTGAAATCTGATGTTGTCTTGCCGCTGTCTACTGTTTCCGGCTTGTCAAGCACCCCCGAATAGTAAAGCATCTGCTCCACCAGGTTGGTCTTGCCCGTACCATTGTGGCCGACAAGTGCCACATTTCTGAGGTTTTTTGTCTCTACGCTCATTACTTCCTCCTTTTGTCACAAACGTAATATAAGGAAATGGTAAGACCAATGGGGTGATAAGTCAAAAAAAAAGTGAAAAAATGTAAAATGCACGGCAATGCTGTGTACATCACAGTGCTGAAGAAGCATAAAAATGAAGAAGGCCGCCATTGCAGCCTCCTTCTCTCATATTTCTTCTATCGTCTTGTCAACCGCAACACATATGTTCTGTTTCAGCCGGTAGCGGAGGATTTCTATATTCGTGGCATCCTCTTCCATTATTTCGTATCCGCCTTCACAGAAATAAGACCAGACCGGAGCATTCGTTTCCTCTGCAATTTTCTCAATGGTGGAGAAGGAGGGCGCTTTTCTGCCTTTCTCAATCTCTGTTACAAAGGATGTCGAAACTCCGATTCTCTGCGCCAGCTCACCCTGCGTGATACCCATCCTCTTCCGTCTTTCCTTCAAGTTACGGCCAAAGACTTCCTGTAACATGCCATCATAATTCTTTTCCACTCGTCAGTACTCCTCAAATTGTTGTCTTACAACAGAATTATATAATGGTTTTCCTTGTTTCCGCAAGAAAGAGTTTTCTCAGGCCCTGACCTGGTAGTGACTGAACTCCATGGAGAATGTCCCTCTTCCCTGTGTGGCAGAACGCAGCACCGTAGTATAACCGAACATTTTCGCAAGCGGACACTCACAGGTGATGACATCATTGGCAGGCCTTGATTCCATGGCCTGCACGATTCCGCCCCTGCTTGTCACGGTTGAGATCACGTCACCGATATACTGGCTCGGTGCGGCAATCTTGACGCTCATTACCGGTTCCATGAGAACAGGTGATGCTTTCTGGCACACTTCATCAAAGGCCAGAGCCGCACAGCTGTGAGCCGCAACAGGAGTGGTTGTAAGCTCATTGTAGTCTATTGCCTTCACATCCACTGCGATATCCGTGCATTCATAGCCGAGTTTTATCCCGCCTGCAAAAGCTCCCTCAATACCGTTTCTGACTGCATCCACGATTTCCGCTGGAATATCTTCCGTACTGCATGAAATGACAAGCGAGTTGCCGCCTTTTTCGACTGCCGGTTTTACGCAAAGTGTTATGCCGGCATAGTTTTCTTTTCCGGCAATTGTCCTTTCGTATACGTATCTCTCCTGTGCCTCTCCTGTGATTCCCTCTCTGTATGAGACCTGAGGTGAGCCGACATGTGCTTTGACTTTCATTTCACTGATTATTCTTGTGGTGAGAACATCCAGATGCAGCTCGCCCATGCCTGAGATCACAAGCTGACCGGTTTCGCTGTCATCCTTGTATGTGAATGTCGGATCTTCCTGTGAGAGTATTTCAAGAGCTTTTTTCAGTTTGTCCTGCTCGCTTGCGTTTTCCGCTTCAATTGCAACGGAGATGACAGGATTCGGGAAGTGCATCTTCTCAAGCAGGTAAGGAGCAGCTTCGCTTCCGATGGTATCGCCTGTCTGTGCAAACTTGAAACCTATTATCACACCGATATCGCCGGCTTTAAGCTCTGAAAGCTCTTCGGAGCGATCCGCATGCATTCTCAGCAGTCTGTTGACTCTGTCTTTTTTCTTTTTGGTGATGTTGTAAAGCGAAATGCCTTTTTTCAGCACACCTGAATATACACGAACGAAACACATGGGGCCTGCCTGTGCGTCAACCTGTATCTTGAAGATAAGAGCGAGAAGAGGGCCTTTTTCATCATGTGTCACTTCAACTTCTTTCTCTTTCTTTTCCCACCATGCCTTCATCGGCGGAACTTCAGAGGGGGAGGGAAGAAGATCCACAACACCGTCAAGGACAGTCTGCACTCCGATGTTCTTGAGTGAAGATCCTACGAATACTGGAAGCAGTTCTCTTTTTATCGTGCATTCTCTCAGAGTCCTGATGAGCATCTGTTTGGGAATATCCTGCCCGTCAAAATAGAGTTCTGTTATCTCATCGGAGTATGAAGCGCATTCATCAATGAGCCTTTCTCTCCATTCAGCTGCTTTTTCTGCCATATCAGCGGGAATCTCGCTTTCGCTGATCGTTGAGCCTTTGTCTTCCTGGCTGAATGTCAGCATTTTCATGTCAAGCAGGCTTATCACACCGCTGAAACTGTTTTCGCTTCCCACCGGGATGAAGAGCGGCACGGGCTTTTCTCCAAGCTTCTTCTTCATCTCTTCAAGAACACGGTAGAAATCAGCTCCGAGCCGGTCCATCTTGTTTACGAAGGCTATTCGCGGAACACGGTATGTATTTGCCTGCGCCCAGACTGTTTCCGTCTGCGGTTCCACACCGCCCACGGCACAGAAGACACCGACCGCCCCGTCAAGGACACGGAGGCTTCTCTCAACCTCTGCGGTGAAATCCACATGACCCGGAGTGTCGATGATGTTTATCTGGTGATCTCTCCAGTAGCAGGTGGTCGCAGCTGATGTGATGGTTATTCCTCTGTCCTGCTCCTGCTGCATCCAGTCCATTGTGGCTTCGCCGTTGTCGACCTCTCCGATCTTGTGGTTTTCGCCTGTATAGTAAAGAATTCTTTCAGTGGTTGTTGTCTTACCGGCATCGATGTGGGCCATGATGCCTATGTTTCTTATTTCTTTTTCACTCATGATGAAGAAAATACCAGATAATGGATGTTTTGGAAACAGCAGATTTTGCTGCATGCGGCATATAATGCGCTGAGCATGCCTGCCTCCGTTTCTTTACATGGCTTCAGCGGTATGGGAGTTTCTGATGACTGTATATCCCGCTCTGACCTGATACGATGAATGAAATCGTACACATGAGGAAGAGCAGTGTGAGTTCGCTGTAATGAAGAAGCTCGAAACCGAGAATGAAACATACGAGAGGAAGGTTTGTTCCTCCGCTCAGGAGTCCGATTGCTCCCAGTGCAGCAAAGGCGCCGCATTCAGCACCTGCGGCAGAGGCAAAGCACCAGCCCGCAAGAGCACCTGTCACCATGAGGGGAACAACTTCTCCGCCTATGAATCCAGAGGCATAAGTCAGTGCGATGAAAAAGAATTTAATGATGAAATCTTTTATTTCCGCATCACCGTTTATTGCGGTGTTTATCAGATCTGTGCCCAGTCCGTTGTACGGAATGGTGCCGAAGGCGATTAAGGAGATGAGAGATAGCAGGAGCAGCAGAATGGAAGGAAGGAATACTCTGAGCATGCTGTCGCTGATTTTCTCATCAAGCTTGTGTTTGAACTTGTGCAGAAGAAAGCAGAATGCCCGGCTGGCAAGTCCTGTAAGCACAGCGAAAAGCGTGACGAGAATGAGATTGCGAAGATTGATTTCAAGCGGCGTGAAAGAGTCTATATGCATCACATGACTTTCAGTGGACTGTGCGGTGATCACAGCAGTGAAACTTGAGCAGATGCAGGTCAGGTATGCATCCAGTCTGGTGGCTTTCGGACTTGCCAGCTGAGTGCCAAAGAGTACTCCTGCGATAGGTGCATTGAAAAGTGCACCGAAAGCTGCCGCGGCACCGCTCATCAGATAGTAATCGCTTCTGTCATCATATGCATTGTCTATCTTCCTTGCGAAATACCGTTCCGTTTTCTCTATGACAGACGAGCATGACAGTCCGATCTGCACGCCTGCTCCTTCCTTTCCGCCTGCCGCTCCGCTGATGTGTGTGACTGATGCCCCGATAAACGCGACAAGCCCCATGGTAGGTGTTATTTCATCTGGAATCTGGCTTTCTGCCCAGTTGCGGTCTTCTCTTTTATGGTTATTTATTTCATCGATCGCACTGACAGTAGAACCTCTGTAGCGCTCACCGAATATACTGTAAAGATAGTGGGTGAGAATCGCCGCATAGGGAAGGAGGAAAACAAGAAATGGAAAAGTCTGGTTGAGTTCAGTGAATATGAAGATGGCCTTGGAATAAAGACTTATCACAAGGCCGGTGAGAACACCTGTAAGGGTTCCTCTTATTATCTGTGCAGGCCAGTAGATGTGACCGATTTCCAGCTCTTTCATACCAGTGAAACATTTTTGCTTATTATGGAAAAAAATTAAAGAGGTCCGAAGACCTCTCTGACAAGATTGATCATGTTATTTCGTTGTAGAACTCAACGATTTCGTTATATTTCTCCGTATCGGATGGAAGAGGGTTGCTTCTGCTGCTGTATACAGCCATCGCATACTGGCATAGCATTGCCGCTTCCTGTCTGTCGCTCATCTGGCTGATTGTCACTGTGGAGTAGAATGGTTTTGTGTCACGCCCGTCCCGTCCTTCATAGTATTTCATTTTTTCAGTCGGGACAGTTTGCCTGATGTAGTTCTTGAGCATCTTGTCTGCTTCCTTGGCTCTCTTGTCTGCTTTCCAGTTCCTGTCATAGAGCTGCTGTGCAAGTTCGAGATAGTTGGTTAGATTCATTCTGTTGACGTTATCCTGTGTATCAAGACAGCGCCTCATGTAGCTGATCGCGTAATCATCATTACCGAAGCTGAGAGGAGCGCCTGGAAGCTGGTTGTACAGAAGACCGAGAACATACCATGAATCCGACATGTCCGCATTGAAATCATTCTGTACTTTCTCAATATAACCTCTCATTGGCTTGGCCTTTGAAAGACTGTTGAGCGGGCCGTTGACCTGTCCGATCCTGCCGATGGCGGAGCTGAGCCAGTGATAGCCGTCAGCCGTCTCATGAAGTGCGATGGATTCCTCTGCAAGACGCTGGGCTTCTCCATAACCTTCAAGACGGGTATCTTTGTCATCTTCGTCAACAGAGTCCGTCATGGTGAGCACTGTTCTTGACTGTCTCCAGAGAATCGCTGCTTTTTCCTCGTTTCCGGAGGCAGATGAGAGACACTCATCAAGATATTCCATATCAGCTTCATAATCCTGAAGATTGTAGAACTGGTAGTCGCTGTATTCAGGATTGAATGCAGCCCAGAGTCCGGATGCAATAGCCAGACATAAAAGAAGTGTAGCAAGTTTTTTCATATAATCTCCATTATCGTAATAGTAGCTTCAACAGCTTTATCAGTCTATCATTATAAGGGGCATAACGCACGGGGATATCAGGCCAGAGTGCTTTTTTCAATGTGCTTTTCTCGTGCGTGAACGTGTCAAAGCCCCGTTTTGCATGATAGCTTCCCATACCTGAATGTCCGACGCCTCCAAATGGCATGTTCGGATTGGAGAGGTGTACAACAGTGTCATTGACACAGCCTCCGCCGTAAGTAAGTGAAGACTGGACTGTCCATATGTGAGATTTGTCTTTTGAGAAAATATACAGAGCCAGAGGCTTTTCCCTTCTTCTGATGAATTCAATCGCATCTTCAAATCTGTCATATGCGATCACAGGAAGGACAGGTCCGAATATTTCTTCATTCATTACCGGACTGTCGGGAGAAACATCATCAAGAACCGTAGGAGCGATCTTGAGTGTTTTTTCGTCTTTTTCACCGCCATAGACAATTTTCTGCCCGTCCATGAGACCGCAAAGGCGGTCAAAATGCTTTCTGTTTATTATCTTTCCCAGATCCTTGTTCCGGCATCCTCCCGGATACAGTCTGTCAGCAGCTTTTCTGAATTCTTCAATGAATGCGTCCTTGCATTTCCTGTCGACAAGAAGGTAATCAGGTGCGACACATGTCTGACCCGCATTGAGGAATTTCCCCCATGCCAGACGCACTGCCGCGGTTTTCAGACTGGCAGTACCGTCAACTATGCATGGACTTTTGCCTCCGAGTTCAAGAGTGACCGGAGTAAGATTCTCGCTGGCAGCCTTCATGACGGCTTTTCCGACATTGGGACTTCCCGTGAAGAAAATATGATCCCATCTTAGCTCAAGAAGCTGGGTATTGGCTTCATGTCCGCCTTCAAAAACCTTTACAATACGTTCATCGAATTCGCTGTCGAACATTTCCCTGAGAACTCTGCTTGTGTTCTCGCTGTACCGGGAAGGCTTGAGCGCAACACAGCATCCGGCACTCAATGCAGCAACAAGAGGGGTGAGCGAGAGAAGGAGAGGATAATTCCACGGACTCATTATGAGGACAACACCTTTAGGTTGCTTGATGATGCGTGATGAAGAAGGAAAGTGAGCCAGCGGTGTCATTACTTTTTCTGGTTTCATCCATTTCTTCAGATGTTTCAATGTATGCGAGATTTCGCTGAAAGTCAGCCCGAGTTCTGTTTCATAATTCTCAAATGCGGATTTATTGAGATCCATGAGAACTGCATAATTGAGTTTTTCTTCCCATTTTTTCAGTACTGCCCTGAGCTTGAGGAGTGTTTTTTTTCTTGATGTGTATGACAGTGTTGCCCCACTGTCAAAATAAGACTGCATTTTTTCGCGTATAGACTGGTATTCCTGATTCATAGTCTGTATTTTTTACACAAAGACAGTTTTGTGTCAAGAAAAAAATCTGTTAAAATTTCACCCGACTCGGTTGACACTAAAAGGAGTTATCTGCTAGATTAAAGCCCGTTGCATGGAACTTGGATACAGGTTGTTCTATTCTTGGATCCTGCACCGGGCCACTAGCTCAGTCGGTAGAGCAACGCCCTTTTAAGGCGTGGGTCACTGGTTCGAATCCAGTGTGGCTCACGAAAATATTTTATATTGACATTTGTCTCCGTCGTATAGTGGTTAGTACATCGGGTTTTCATCCCGGTAACAGGGGTTCAATTCCCCTCGGAGATGTACCATGTCTCCGTCGTATAGTGGTTAGTACATCGGGTTTTCATCCCGGTAACAGGGGTTCAATTCCCCTCGGAGATGACACTGCAGAGCTTCCGTTTTCCGGAAGCTTTTTTTATTTTTGCCAGCTTTTCCATCAGGACTTTACCATTTCTCCGGTAAAGACAGCTGGATTGAGTTTTTTTCTTATGCCATGCATCTGGACAGCATAGCAGACCGGAAGTATGATGGCAGCACATACCCATGCAACGGGACTTGCATAGCAGATGCCGAGATAGCCGAATACTGAAGGCAGTGTGAATGCCGCGATTGTTCTTGCACCAAGTTCCGTTACAGAACTGATCATGGGTATTGATCCAGATCCCAGTCCCTGACATCCTGTCCTGAAGAGGAAGATCATTCCAAGCGGTATGAAGAACACTATTACCGTATTGACATATACTATTGCATTGTCAATCACATCCTGACCTGATGTCCTGCTGTCAAGGAAAAGGTAGGCAAGCGGTTCTGTAATGAAAAAGGACAGGAAATAGGAAATGATTGACCATATCACAATCAGGGTAAAGCAGATTGCAAAACCTTTTTTTATCCTGTCATATTGACCTGCACCAAGATTTTGCCCGGCATAAGTGCTTATTGCCATGCCCAGTGCGGTGAACATCTGGCTCATTATTGTTTCGATTTTCGTGCCGATCGAATAGGCAGCTATGATATTGCTTCCGAAATCATTTATCGCAATCTGAACGATTATCACACCAAGGGCGCAGACTGAGAACTGCACTGCACCCGGTATTCCGATTTTCAGAAGCATTCTGATTATATGCATGTCAAGTTTGAAATCATTTTTCCTGAACTTGAAGATCGGAAACTTTTTAACAATATATATATATGAAATAACAGCAGAGATCGCCTGAGAGAGAATTGTCGCAATTGCAACACCCGCACATGCAAGAGGAATGACAAGAACAAGGAAAAGATCCAGAACCACATTCAGTACAGAAGAGATTACAAGAAAAAGGAGAGGGCTTCTGCTGTCTCCCACCGCCCTCAGTATTGACGAGAACAAGTTGTAGAAAATGGAAGCCATCAGTCCTATGTATATTATTGAGATATAGTCGTTTGCCATGCCGATTATGTTTTCCGGTGTTCTTACCAGACGGAGCAACGGCATGGAAAAAACAAAAAACAATACGGATATTATCATTCCCACTGCTGTTGACGCGACAATGCTCATGGCATAACACTTTCTCATTCTGTCATGGTCGTTTGCCCCGTAGCACTGGCTGACGAGAACGGCAAACCCGCAACCAAGTCCCTGGGCGAAGCCGACCACCATGAAGCTGAAACCTCCTATCGCGCCGAGTGCGGCAAGAGCGTCAACACCGACAAAACGTCCGACAATCACTGTATCGACCATTGAGTAAACCTGCTGGAACAGATTCCCGAGAAACAGTGGAAGAGAGAAACTCACAAGCAGCTTCAGGGCAGAACCCTGTGTCATATTCTTATCCATAACGTGATGCGTTTTTAATCCAAAGCAAAGCTCTTGTCAATTACAAAAACCGTGAATGAAAATTTTTTTACAAATTTTTCTGAATCCTACTTTACATTCATGTGAAGAAGGTGTATTGTCTCGTTCTGTTGGCTCTGGACAGCCTGCCTGTAACCTACAGACATTCTGCAGAACTTCAAAAAAGAGAAGCGGAAGTAGCTTGACAGGAAGCAGAGGAATCTGCTAAGTTGACAAGGCACTCGCAAGAGAGCGGTAGATTTTTGAAAGACTGATGAGCGAAGGAAAAGAGAGAAAGTAAAAGAAGCTTGAGGCTTCTGTCAATACTGAAATACGAACT
>CASDXQ010000021.1 GCA_949285145.1 uncultured Spirochaetales bacterium
TTCACTCTCTATGCATTTCTTATAATTGCTCATAACCCAAATATACGCATACTAGAACACAGTTTGCTTAACTTAATGACATTGGGCTTGTCCTGAAGGATGAATGCGGCGGAGATTCTATTTTTCGGCTTGGAGAGAAAGCACCACCCGATGAATAGAAGATAGACGAGAGCAATAAGGTGGGTCAGAAAGTTCTGCCTTGGCAGACTGAGGGAGAAGAATATATCAAGTGCAATGATCAAATGTAAGAGAAACGGCATAAGGGTGGAGGCAGTTGATGCACGCTATACGAGCCAGAAATGCTCGGTGTGCAAGACGATAGACAAGGCTTCGAGGAAAGGGAACAGATACACATGCAGGCATTGTGGAAGCATCATGCATGCAGACGTAAATGCCGCCATCAACATCCGCGACAACTACATCACCCGGATCCTGCAATCCGGGCAGGCTGCAGTCAATCAGCCGTATGGATGGGGTGCCACAGGTAAACCGGAAACGGAGCCTGTGGGCAAAACACTCATGTCCAAGCCTTCCGCTTGTTCTGAAGGTCGTTGACATCAACATCCACGCTTCTGTACACCTGTTCATAACGTGCAACCGAATTTGACTTGAGCAGCAGAAGCGGCTGAAGCCTGTATTCCTTTTTCATGATAAGCTTCTTCACAAGATGATCTATGAGAATTTTCAAAGCCGTATATCCGATAAGTGCAGGACGGTTGTCAATCACCGCATCAAGAACACCACACTGAAGTGCCTTGTAGCTTTCCCCGAAAATCTCGCTGCCGACAAATGTCATGCGGATGCCTGTTTCTTTCATTGCATTGATGCATTTCAGGGTATTCCTCGCACAGGATGCATAGATGGCAGCAGGTTTCTGTTCAATATATGATTTTATGGTTCCGAACGTTCCGCTGCCCTCAGGATCCAGAGGAATGATCTCAACATTCATATCACCGCGGCGCTGCATGATCTCCTTTTGTGCAAAAGAAGCATTCACATCGCCTAAATTCATCTTCTGGCTGAATATAATAACCTTTCCGCCGCTTCCTGCCAGTTTGGATATAAGCTCACCTGCCAGAGAACCGCTTGTGCATTCATCCATACCGACTGTAATGACATGAGAACTTTCGACAGGACTGCATTCCATCGCAACTACGGGTATTCCTTCTGATATGATGGACTCAAGGCATGGGATATACTTCTCGGGGACAGAGAGGACATGCATCAGAACAGCATCGAACTTTCCCTCCTTTCCGCTTGCAATCGAAGCGAGAAACTCCGCATCGATATCCTGCCGGGAATATGTGAAAAACTTGTAGTCAATGCGGAACTGTGAAAACTCCTGGCGGCAATATTCAAATCCCCTGCGCAGTCTGTCAGTGAAAAACGGCGATGCATCATCTTGAGCGCTCAGGATAACTGCGATACTCACTCTCTTCATTCCAAGTGAAGCCGCGAAATAATTGACCGCATACCCCTCTTCAGCGGCGATCTTTAGAATCTTCTCCCGCATTGCATCAGAACAGTCTTTTTTTCCTGTAAGGGCACGGTGAACCGTCGTGATCGAAACTCCCGCCCTCTGCGCAATGCTTTTGAGACTAGAATTATTCTTCTGCATCTGTACTCCAAAACGTAAAGCTTACATGACCCCTTCTAATCATCTAAGTCTAGAGCGTTGAAGAAAAGACGTAAATACTTTTAGCAATGTAATTTTTACGCAACTGTTGTACAGAATGAATCCCCGGCGTGGAGATGGTCAGATATGAAGATGATCATCATAACGTGCCGAAAGACGACTCTTCACATAACCGTTTTTTTTCTTGAGCATCTTTGAGCCTCTTGTTATGCGGCACAGACTTATTCTGAGGTTTTTTGCAATTGTGCGCTGAGGAACATGCATGTAAAGATCATTCATGAGTTTCCAGCGGATAGTGAAATCCTTTATTTCAGCATCAGAGAACATATCCTCAAAAAGGGCCTTCATATCATCAGTACTCTCAACTTCAGTGAAAAGCTCCAGCAGCTCATTGTAGGAATTCTCCAGCGCAGCATCCGGTTTTTCTGTCTTTCTTTTAGCCAATTCAAAAATCTCCATTCAAAGCGCAGTGGCAAAGAAACCGAAGAAGGTTCTGATAAGACGGCGGAGGAAGCTGACCTTCACGACCTTCTCCATAGTCTGTTCGTCGCTGCGTTCAAGCGCATATATTGTATCATCCTTGACACTTTTTATCACGGAGCTGCCTGCGAAAAGCACAGAAAGCTCAAAGTGAAGATAAAAAGATCTGTAATCAAGATTGGCAGTTCCGACAAGTGCGATCTTGTCATCCGCCACCAGTGTTTTTGAATGAATGAAACCCGGAGTGAACTCATAAATCCTCACTCCCTGACTCACAAGTCTCTTATATGCGGAACGTGTAACCTCGTGCACCGATTTCTTATCAGCATAATGCGGTGTCACAATCCTGACATCCACACCGGATGCAGCCGCTATGGATAATGCAGTCGTCATCTCACTGTCCAGAATAAGATACGGACTGACAATCCACACATACTGTCTTGCATTGTTGATTGCCTGAAGATAAACATTTCGGGCAATCGCAGTCTCATCAAACGGGCTATCGGCAAACGGCTGGACATAGCCGTCCGGAGGCATCGTCAGGGACGGTCTGAAGAGAGAAAAATCCTCCTCCTTGCCGGAAATCGCCTTCCAGACAAGAAGGAACATCAGTGTGAAATTCCAGACAGCCTCCCCGCATATTTTTATTGCATTATCCTTCCAGTAAGCAAAGCGGATGATATCATTCGTATATTCATCGGAAAGATTAAGGCCGCCGCTGTAGCAGACATTGCCGTCAATGTTGAATATTTTCCTGTGATCCCTGTAGTTGAGACGAGGATTCATATGCAGGGCAAGCGGATTGAACGTGTAAGCCTCGAATCCCATTGCCCTCAGTTTCTGGGCATAGCCTGCAGGCAGAACATTTATCGAGCCCAGATCATCATAAAGTATCCTGACCAGAACTCCTTCCCTGCTTTTTTTTCTTAACAGCTCAAGAATGCTGTCCCACACCCGGCCGGGAGCAAGAATGAAATATTCAATGAATATGTATTTTTCCGCCTTCTCTATTTCCCTGAGAAGATCATTGACGAAATCATCACCGAAGGAAAAGTATTTCGCACTTGTATTCCTTGAAGGGGCATATCCACTTGCCTGATATATATATGACATCTGCCTCACTTCAGCCTCATCGATTCCGGCAATATCTTCCTGGGATATATCTTCTATGTCGTAATGGCCCAGATCACGTGTCTGAAGAATCTTACGCGAGGCGAACTTTCCGATTTTCTTCTTGCCGAAAATAAGATAAAGGATTCCACCCGCAAGAGGAAAGACGCATATTATAAGCATCCAGGAAAGCTTGTAGTCAGGAGATTCCTCTCTTGTCGCGACAAAAAGAACCGCACAGAAAGACAATGCAAGGAGAATGAACAGCACATGAATGTCGTTTGAAAAATAAAAGGCCGCAAGGACAAGAACCACGAACTGGCTTGCCATCAGAAGTGCAAACCAGAGGAGTCTGGATGAAAGCAGTCTGATTATTTTCTTCAGGAATCTTCTCATCTGCTTCCTCCGCCGAGTGAAAACTCGCACCCGCAGTAATTCTGTCTGTAAAGTCCAAGTTCCTTTGACAGTTCAATTGAGCGGCCGAATCCGTTTTTCTTTTTGAAATCAATCTCCTCAAACCCTTCAAAAACATCACCTTGTGAGAATATAATGCGGCTGTTCTTGAAACGTGACACGCTCAGTGTGGTTGTAAAATGGCATATCCCCAGTTCCTTTGCCTTCAATGCGGCACGTCTGAGATTATAGCCGAAACAAAGCGAGCATCTCTCACCGCCCTCTCTGTCCGCTTCATGGCCTTCCACAGCTTTCAGCCATTCTTCATGATTCTGCTCTTCCCTTATCACTTCCAGACCATACCATGATGCGACTTTCACAAGCTCACCATAACGCTTGTCAAATTCAGAAGAAGGATAAATATTGCTGTTTGAGAAAAAAAGCACCGGCAACCAGCCTTCATTCAGAAGGCGTTCGATTGAAGATGTCGAACACGGGCCGCAGCAACAATGAAGCAAAATCCTTTTCTCTCTTTCCATGACTGAGATATTACCATATTATTAGTATTTTGTGAGGAATCAAAATTGAACAAGAACAATATTATCATAATCGTTGCAATAATTCTGATTGTGGCTGCATTTGCCGTTTTCGGTTCAAATACGACAGTGCAGATAATCATCCTGCTTGCCGCCCTTCTCGCGCTTCTCTATACCAGAAGATCCACAATGTATTTCGCGAGAGCAAACAAGGCATACACCGCAAAGAAAGGAGATTGCATACAGCTTTACAACAAAGCGGTCAATGCCGGACTTGCATACAAATACCTGGTCATCGCAGGAACCATACTGATCAAGGAAGGTGCCGTTGAAAGCGGAAAGAATGCCCTGTACAAAATAATAAATGACAGGCACTTCAAGGATTCCACCATAATCAGTCAGGCTAAAATCGCACTTTCAATGGGCTATTATCAGGAACAGGATTATGCGAAAGCGGCATCAATATGCGAGGAAGTCATGAACACGGATTACCGCGACAAGAATCTTTACATAAACCTGTCAACTTATCTGCTGGCACTTTGCAGGCTTGACGATTTCTATTCCCTTGTGGATGAATTCTCATCAAAAAGCAGACTTGAGACCCCGGCTCTTGCCGATCTGCAGGTTACAAGATGCATTCTCCAGGGCGATTTCATCAAAGCTTATCAGATGCTCACATCATTCATGAAACAGTACACTTTCAATTTCGCAGATCCTTATGTTCATTTCGCTCAGGTCTACATGCATTACGGAGAAGCCGGAAAAGCGGCGGAAATACTCAGGGAATGTCTTGCAAAAGTTCTTTTCGAGCCGATCTATATCATTCCGAAAGATGTGATCAGGCTTCTTATTGAAAAGCTATCCGATCCTGCTGCCGCAGCAGCTGTGATGGCAGCAAACAATGCAGATCCGCTTGCTCTTATCAACGGACATATGCCGCAACCATACAGCGGAGAAATCACTTTCGCCTCATTCAGTGAGATTGAAGATGCACTAAAGGCTGAAGAAACCGAAAAACGCAGACAGAAAAGTCTCATTGAAAGAGCACACTCGACAGATCTTACAGATGAAGACGAACAGTGGCTTAAAAAGCATCAGGACAATTAATTTTTAAGAGGTATCGCAAAGCTCATCCTGTCTCTGGTGAGCACGGTTGAGGGGAAAATCTCCTGTGCCTCGGCAAGCAGCATTTTAAGTTCCCGGTCACTATAGCGGGGAGAATAATGCTGAAGACAGAGCTTTGCTGCACCGGCATCTCTTGCAACCATGGCAGCCTGAAGTGCGGTCATGTGTTTTTTCTCTCTTGCATCATCGGCAAGCGCATGTTCAAACATTCCTTCGCAGAACAGGATATCGGAATCGTGTGCGTAATCCGCCATTTCAGGAAAGTAGAGACTGTCAGTGATATATGTGAATTTGCGTCCGCTCCTCTTCGGCCCGAGCACCATATCCGGAGTGATTATCTTTCCTTCTGAATTCTCGACAGGATTCCCATGCTGGAGCAGCGACCATTTCGGCCCTTTCTCGACTTTGCATGAACATGCCCTCTCAACCGAAAACTCACCCGGACGCTGCTTTTCCACAAGGGAATAACCGTAACATATTTTTGTATGTCTGAGCATGAAGCAGTTGATCGTATATTCATCCGTCTCAACAAGAACGCCTTCCTCGACCGGTGTGAAGATGATCTCGTAGTTTATATACATATCAAGAATCCTGCGGCTTGATTCGATATATTCACCGAGTCTTGAGGGTCCGAAGATGTAAAGAGGCTCGCTCCTGTCTACCTGGCTTGAAAGCATCAGCAGTCCGGGCAGTCCTGTCACATGATCAGCATGCATGTGTGAAATGAATACCGCACTTATATGCTTCCAGCTCAGATTAAGCATTTTGAGGGAAACCTGTGTTCCTTCTCCGCAGTCAAAAAGAAAAAGCTGTCCTTCCCTGCGGACAAGAACGCTTGTCAGAAAGCGATTTGGAAGCGGCATCATTCCGCCTGTACCGAGACTGAAAACTTCAAAATTCACAAACCGAGTATAACTGATGGTGCACTCACGAAACAAGAGCCCCCCGTATTGAAGCTCCTGTTCCTTTTCTCAGGCTGACAAGCAGGGAAATGAAACTTGACGAGAAAAGAGCAACAATCAATGTGCAAAGCATTCCAAACGGGATATGGATGGAAAAGCTCGTCACATAGCTCTGCATGAAAGGATATTTGCTGACATCCACCGTAGAGAGGAACGGGATGAACACGGCAGCGGCCCCGGTACCGAGCAGAAGGCCGGAGACAAGAGCGTACGCAACTCTCCGGATTGTTATCCTCATATAGCATGAGGCCATATCCTGCGAGCTGCATCCGCCCAGCATCATCAGTGCGATATCACGTTTGTCCCTTTCTATATACTCGGCAGAAACCGATATAGAGAAAAAACCGGCAAGAAATGCGATAAGAGTCACTATTGCATTGAGAATATCTACGGAATTATTTATATTGGAATAAATTGACCTGTACAGCTTCTGATAGCTCACAACATTGTAACCACGGCTTACCAATTCATTCTCAAGTTCACTGACATCACCTTGCGTATATATCTCCCACATTCTCTCACTTCCCGCGATATCTTCTGACGTAAAGACCAGAGAACTGTCGAATTCGCTGTACCCTGTCGAATATGTTCCTTCTATGTACATATACACAGGACGCATCCGCCCTGCCGTACTGTCATAAATCATAAGAGCAACCCTGTCCCCTTCCCCGACAGAGAGCCTGTCAGCAAGAATTCTGGAAATGATGATACCTTCAAGAGTCGTCGGATTATCATGGAAGGAAAGATTGAGGGACTCTGCACGCTCTTTGAAAAAGTAGTCCTCACCGACACCTTTGACAGTTACAAGAGCGTTTTCATCAAGGCTGCAGCATAATGCCTGCGCTGTCCTGACCTCATTCACGAACACCCCTTGCGGCAGATCGTCATTATCCGGCTCATCATAACATACGAGACTTCCGCTGCCCAGAAGCTGCAGGACATCGTCCAGCGCACATGCCATGGACGAGATGAAGACAATTGCGAAAGAGAGAACCATTGTAACAGCAAGCAGAAGCAGAGTGGAAAGCAGTGCGCGTATCTTCCATGATGCCTTCTGTCCTTTACCGCTTTTCCGTTTCACATAAAGCGAGAGCGCCTCATTCTTCATAAGCTGACAAGCTCCTTGTGGGTGAGAACGTAACAATGATCCGCACGCTCGGCAAATGCCGGATTATGTGTAACAAGCATGAGTGACAGGCCATCATATCGTACAAGAGAGAAAAGAAGCTCCTCAATCATTGCAGCATTTTCCTCATCAAGCGCACCTGTGGGTTCATCGGCAAAAACGATATCCGGAGATGTTATAAGCGCCCTGGCAATGGCTACCCTCTGCCGCTCTCCTCCCGATAGTTCAAAAGGCCTGTGACCGAGTCTTTGCCCCATATTCAGTTTATCAAGCATGGCTGCAGCTTTCTCAAATGCTTCTTTTTTTCTCACGCCTTTGTTCAAAAGAGGAATTGCGGCATTCTCAAGCGCCGTGAAATCTTCAAGAAGCAGACTCTGCTGAAAAACAAATCCCATTCTGTCGCGTCTGAGGAGAGAAACCGCTTTCTCATCATACGCTGTCACATCTGTTCCGCTGTAAAAAACAGAGCCGGAAGTGGGTCTTTCGATGAGTGAGGCAATATAAAGGAGTGTGGATTTTCCGCTTCCGCTGCGCCCCTGTATTGACATGCTTTCTCCGCGCTGAAGCGTAAAACTGATATCCTTCAGCACATCGACATCAGAAGGCCCGCTGAAAGTTTTGCAAATATGGTCAAGATGAAGAACTTCATTATTCATACGCCGTTAAGCACCTCCACTACAACGTTTTCTCTCAGTTTCCTGAAAAATGCGTGCCCGAAAATGAAAGAAGAAAGAACAAGCATCAGCGATGCCATCAGGGTAAAATAGCTCCAGTCTATGCTGTATTCATTATTGATTCCCGCCACAAGGGGAAAGAGGGAAAGAAATATCCTTGTAAGGGCCAGTCCTGCAAACAGTGAGTACAGGGTAATCAGAAAGCCGATCAGGGAAAAGCTCAGGACTATCCTTCTTCTGGAAATACCGGCCAGAGAGAGAGCAGCAACCTCTTTTTTCTTGTCTGATGACAGCATGGCGGCATTCTGTACAATCTGAACCAGGATAATCACATACAGGGATGACAGAAGAACTGACATTATTATTTTCTCAAGCATCAGAGCTGAATACAGGAGGCTCTCGCTTTCATACCACATTGTGACATCATAACCGTCCTTCTCAAGTTCTCCGGCAAGAGTCTCTTCGTCTATCTGGATATTCTTGAATGCGGCTTTCCATTCAAGGGAATCATCGGCATAAGAGAGAGGCAGAAACACATACATGGAATCAAAATCGGCAAGTCTGGTCTGATAAACCCCCTCCACCGTGTATTCCCTTGTTCTGGGAATCATCCTGACTGTCTTTCCGCTGACAAGGCTTGTCAGAGACACAGAAGATGAAAGCGAGGAGAAATGTGTACGCAGCGGCAGGACAATTCCTTCAGATGGAATTTCTGAACTGCTCAGCGAGAGTTCTCCATTATATGTTTCATCAATATATCTTACGATTACACCCTCGCTCCCTGCCTTGTCATGCAGCAGGGCCATTTCTTCCTTGTAGAAAAAAATTTCGGCCACATCAGCGTATTTTCTTCTTAAAGTAGCAAGCTGTGAATCGTCAGACAGCCTCACGACAACAGGAAAGCTCCTGATTTTCCTCAGCGGCTCTATTCCCATGTTCTGAAGATGATCCATGAGCGACATAATTGAAAGCATGATCATCGTGGACAAAGCCAGGCCGATCATTATGCGTATGGTCCGGCCTCTGTGCCTGTTGGCTTTTGAAAACATATACCGTGATACAATCATCCACGTCATCAGATCATCTCCAGTGAAAGCACTCTGCGCCCATCTTTATCATAATGCACACGCGCATACGGCTGTCCGCCGCGATAGCGTATGTTCACCGATGTTCCATCCTCAAGATAGACAGTTCTATTGTGAACCTGTGAGGCAAGACTTTCAACTTTTTCCATGACCCGACCGTCTTCATAATAGTAATCAATGGAAATATCTCCGCTTCTTTCTCTGATGAGTGTCACTTCACCATTATCATCATAGGTGTATATATTTTCTGATATGGCATTTCCGCTGCTGTCAGTGAGTTTTTCACAAAGCACGGCAAGAGAGGAGTCGAAAAAAGTCTGTCTCACACCCTCTTCCAGAGTCTGGGAAACTGAGAAGCCGCCAGCTTCATCATAAACCACGCTCATCTCATCCGTAATGTCCGCCCCGCTTTTCAGAGAAAGAATCATAAGAGCACCGTCACTTACCCGGATCTCATCGCCAAGACGGTAGCTTACGCTTGATCCGCTGTAAAGATTCACTGAATCAAGAGAAGCATCCATAACAGCACTCAGGCCTGCAACGGGAGAGTAATTATATTGAACCACACGAGTTACAACATCATCAGATGAATAAATCACACGTTTCAGCGTTCCGGTTCCGGAATATTCGTATTTAATATCAGTTTGAATTCCATCTCTGATCATGCTTTCTTCTTTCAGAATGCCATCATCAAAATATCTTATGACCGTTTCATCCTGAGTTGTCACTGTTTCTCTGTCATCCTCACGTATCACCGTTTTCACGGCTGTCCCGTCAGAATAAAGCGTGCTGACATTTCCTTCTTCTATTATGTAATATCCTTCCGCAGGAATGTCATCAAGCAGGGAGAGAGGCTGCATGAGCGCATTGCTTTCATACACTGATGCATGAAGCACGGCTGCGGCAGTAATCAAAGAAAGCAGCACACATATTTTTTTCAAGTTTCACTTTCCTTCAAGCCCGACAAGGGCGTCAAGAAACTCATCCTTGTCAAAAGGATGGATATCATCATAGCTTTCGCCTGTACCGACAAACACTATGGGAAGGTTGAGTGCCTGGCCGATCTGGACAAGAGCCCCTCCCTTGCTGGCGGAATCATATTTCGTCAGAATCACGCCGTCAAGCCTGACTGCAGAATTGAACAGCATCGCCTGACTGACTCCGTTCTGTCCGGTTGTCGCGTCAATTACAAGATATTTTTTATAACATTCAGGTTTTATCCCCCTGTTTGAGATTATCTTGTCAATCTTCTGCAGCTCCTTCATCAGATTTTCCTTGTTATGCATGCGCCCGGCCGTATCAGCAAGAATCAGATCATCATTCTGAGCTATGGCGGAAGACAGCGCATCATAGACCACGGCACCCGGATCTGATCCTGTAGACTGCTTCACAATCCTCATACCAAGACGGCTGGCATGGATATCCAGCTGATCAACGGCTGCAGCCCGGAATGTATCTGCGGCGGCAAGAAGAACTTTTTTGCCCTGTTTTGAATAGTAGCTGGCCATTTTTGCAATGCTTGTTGTCTTTCCGACTCCGTTGACGCCGAGAATAAGAAAAACATTGAGAGAACCGGGACAAAGATCCGCATCTGCGCTCTTCACGTACCGAGAAAGCAGATCTTTCATTATTTTCTGAAGATCCTCCGCACTGGAGGCTTTCTCTTCTCTGGCCTCTTTCCTGAGTGCCTCAACGACTTCATCTGTCAGTCTTGCGCCCAGATCCCCTTCAATCAGAGTATCCTCAAGTTCTTCGAAAAATGATTCATCGATCTTGCGGGATGAGAAAACACTTCTAAGTTTTTCAACGAATTTATTGAACATATATAAAACTCCTACATATAAACCTGACGGGCGGTGTCATAATAGACAAGACAGTCCCTGACGAAATCTAACAGATTAATCACACAGATTCCAGCGGATATCGCACCGGCAGGGCCGATCCAGCTCTCAGTCTGAGGATATATATTGGCAATTGAACCCGCCGCAACATATAAAGCAAAGCTGAGAATCGTGTTTCTGAGGGATCTGTACATATCTTCTTTCGCATCCAGAACCCGGCTCCCTTCAGCCATCCACTGAGGCTTGAGCGTTACGGAATAGAAAGATGATCCTCCTGTAAGCTGCAGATGCTCGCTTTCGAAACCGTCATTGCTGACAGTCATGATCAGAACACCGGAGTCAAAGGAAAGCGTCTGAGGAAGCTGAGGAATCTCAAGCCCGAACAGAGATGCCTGAGATGCATATGGATGTGCAGTTACCGTAATGCTTCCTCGGGGAAGTTCTGTCAGGGAACCTTCAAGATATGAAACACCGTTTTGTCCAGGCTTTATGGCAGCCTGAAGATCATAATAGCCGTCAGTACAGATTCTCATGCCGCTCAGGGATGAAGGTACCAGAAGCCAACCTGAAACAGGGAAGACCTCAGTGGCTTCGTCAATAAAGAAACGCGATGACGGGAAAGCCTCAGCACTCACAAGCGTATGAGAAGGTGCGAAGCATGAAAGTATTTCAGCCATGACAGACGGCATCTCCTCTTCAAGCCTGCCTGTGATATACAGCGATGAGAAAAGTTCCTCGATTTTCCCATCGGCATACATATACACTTCAAGCGTGCTGACTTCTCCCTCTGAAGAAATCATGAAGGAGAAAAAGACGTCAAGGCTGTGAAGGCGGCTTACATGTTCAAGCATCACCATGTTGCGGGAAGACAGAAACTCTTCAGCAGCAACAGTACGGATGAGCAGAAACTTTTCTTCCTCCTCATAATAAGGAGTATACTCAGGCAGAGAAAAATCTCCTTTCTCTCTTTCACGGACAAAACAATCATGCAAATATTCAAGAAAAGCCCTGTCAGATTCCGCAGTATACCTTGCATGATTTATATCTTCCAGACGGTCGGAACGGGGAAGCAGCAGGAAAGCAGTTTCAAGACATGTCCGGGAAAAAATCTCAATATCATCAACGCCGTTTCCGAGTGCCGAGTATCCGACATTCAGTGCAGATGCGGACAAAGAAATGGAGAAGAATATAAAAAGCAGGCACAGCACAGATGTTTTCACTGACATATTCTTCTCCATCCGGTTTTATGCTTCTTCCTTAGCCCAGTTGAGATACGCCTCGATAAAAGGATCAATGGCACCGTCCATAACCGCATTTATGTTGCCGATCTCAACATTTGTCCTGTGATCCTTCACAAGGGTGTATGGCTGGAAGACATAGCTTCTTATCTGGCTGCCCCAGGCAATGTCTTTCTTTGCTATTGCATTCTTCTGATGTTCTTCCTCTCTTTTTTTCTGATAGTACTCATAAAGACGGGAACGGAGCATCTTGAATGCGACTTCCTTGTTCATGAACTGGCTGCGCTCATTCTGACACTGCACGACAATGCCTGTTGCATAGTGAGTGATACGGACAGCAGAATCAGTCTTATTGACATGCTGGCCTCCGGCACCTCCGGCACGGTATGTGTCAAGACGGTAATCTTCCGGCTTGAGTTCAATTTCTATATCATCGTCAATAAGAGGAGATGCATATACAGATGTGAATGATGTATGTCTTCTTTTATTGGCATCAAAAGGTGAGATCCTGACAAGGCGGTGAACACCTGCTTCTCCTTTGAGATAGCCGAATGCATATGGCCCGGAAACCTTCACCGTGGCACTCTTGATACCGCCCTCGTCCTCAAGAATATCAAGAATCTCGCTTTTGAAGCCATGACGCTCACACCATCTCAGATACATCCTCAAAAGCATGTTCGCCCAGTCACAGGCTTCCGTTCCGCCAGCACCGGCATGGATGGAAAGGAACATATCGTTCTTGTCAAACTTGCCGTCAAGAAGAGTCTTGAGCTTGAGAGGCCTGTATTCTTCATCAAGCTTCACAATCTGATCATCAAGCTCGGCTGTAAGAGATTCATCATCCTCACCAGAATACATTTCTATCAGGTCAGAGATATCATCAACATCCTTGATCAGCTTCTGCCACGGAAAATAAGAATCCTTGAGTGCATTGAGACGCTGGAAGGTTTTCTCCGCCTCATCCTTATCGTTCCAGAAATCAGCTTCACCTGTTTTCTGTTCAAGATCATTTATCTGAGAAAGCACGTCAGAGCTTTCAAAGACGCCTCCATACATTATAGGCTTCTTCCTTTATGGTATCGAAAAGTGCTCTGTTCTGTAAAAACATTCATTTCTCCTTCGTACTCGATATACGGGTAACAATATTCAGACTTTGTGCACTCTGGGGTGCAATACTGACTTTAAAAGTCAGCTTCACCTTAGTATAGAGATAAAACTGTTCCGAGCCAAGACTGGTAACCTCGCTCTGATAGCGGTTTTCCTCACTGACTGAAAAATAATCAGTACTCGTGAAAGACAGATGCAGACAACGTGAAGAATCAAAAAACCTGACACTCTTTATTCCGGAAAGAGCACTTCCGACAAGCGGTTCCTTTTTCTCATTATAGGCGAAAGCGGAAGCTCCGGGCAATGTAAAATATATTACGGTTGAGTACTCTCCGTTCAGGAACTCCGTACTCTGGTTGACAATCGTGTGGGACATGTAAAGATTCTGATTGTTGAGCTTATAATGTTTCTCAACGGAGAAATCCATATCCTCATCCTGGTATGAAAAACAGAATTCGCTTCTGCTTTTATTGACGCTGTCAAGACAATATATACTGTTTCCGGGAAAATACTCCCGTCCGTTTATCACATATGAGTCGGTAAAGCTTCTTTTCTTTCTTGTTTCAGGAAAGGATTTCATCCAGAAAGGAATCGTATCGAATATGTTGAGTCCGAGCTCTCTGGATGAATATTCATATACAGAGGCTCCGGTAAGGGAAAACAGGGCTCTGGCCTGCTTTCCATAACAGAATTCCTCATCGATGCCGTCATCATCCACATCCGCGGAATTCAACCTCGCTCCCGCCTCTTCAAGGCTGTTTTCAGCATCGATCAGGGTCTTATAGTATTGTCTGTGTTCATTCAGGGACAGGCACGAAGCCTGTGTATCACAGAGAAACAGAGAACCACAAGGAAGAGTTGAAAGCATCTCCTGAAGTCTCTTTCTGAGAACCCTGTCCTTTTTTGAATTGCTGGAGAATTCCGCAAGTGTCAGATAGCGGTTCAGATAGAATCTGAAATCCTCACTGCGGGCAAAAAGCTCATTAAATGAAACAAGTCCGTTCGCATATGCATCACGGCCGTACCAGCCGCCGGGAAGGTATCCCACGACATCTATATCGCAGTCACGTGCAAGAATAATATCCGCACCTGCGCTCTGAGCCGCATCGAAAAGGGATGTG
The DNA here is from genome assembly GCA_949285145.1 of uncultured Spirochaetales bacterium. Lineage (GTDB taxonomy): Bacteria > Spirochaetota > Spirochaetia > Sphaerochaetales > Sphaerochaetaceae > Bullifex. The sequence goes on from CASDXQ010000021.1 coordinate 14,435, forward strand.
AAGACAGTATAGAGTTCCTCATCATCTTCTCTGTGATAGCTTGCTCCCTGACAGAGCTGATCAAGATTGACCATGCATGTAAGGCTGTCAGATGATGAGTTCAGGACTATTGCGCTCATCATCTCCCTGAGCTGGTCAAGCGTGATTTCATTCTGTGCATATGAGCTTACGGCTTTTGAAAATTTGTCGCAGGCATGAAGCACATCTATTTTTCTTCCAATCTCATTCATCCTGAATGATGTTTTGCCATCCGTCTTCTGACCCAGGGCATCATATGAGGAAATAACAAGCCTTTCCAGACCGATGGTTTTCATCATTGCGACAACGCTGGGAGACCATATCTGTCCATAACACCACAGTGTTGTCGCCCTTACACCATACGTCTTGCGTATCAGAGTTGTCGTCCTGTCCACAGCAGAAGATCTGTCTTTATGCGGAATAAGAGGCAGGATCGCATTATTATATGCGCTGGTAAAAAGCTCCAGTGACCCGCATTTCGCAAGAGTTGATACAAGAAGATTGATCTCAGGGAAATGAAGTCCGAGATACTTGATCATGGCACTGGGACAGGCTATGGAAAGCCTGCATCCGCGGTTATTGTGAACATAAGTCAGCACAGGCTTGAGAATACAGGTTATCAGGCGCATGAACACCGGATGCGGAGATGCATGTGATACCTGTGAATAAAAGCCGAGCACAAACTTCATATACGGAAATCCCTTTCAGCTCAGTCTTTTTTTATTATGCACTTCTGAGGACAAAGCTCTGATGCCTGTGCGATATTGCCGTGATCAGATTCATAGTCAATCGAGGAAAGGAACGATGTGACCTTGCAGCCGGAGGACGGAACCTTGACTTCACATATTTTGCAGCCGATACAGCCGACCTTGCATTCCTTTCTGACCTTTGCACCGTTTTCATGGTTGTTACAGGCAACTACGTACTGAGCACTGGCAGGAATCATCTTTATGACTCCGGTAGGACACACACTCGTGCATTTTCTGCACCCGATGCATTTCGCACTGTCAACTTTTATGAAACCTTCGCTGTCCTTATATATGGCTTGTGCAGGACATACTTTCATGCAGGAACCAAGGTGAAGACATCCTTCCTTGCAGGCATTCGGGCCGGCCTGAAGAAGATATGCGGCATTGCAGTCCATCATGCCCTCATATTTGAAATCGATACCTGTTACCGCCTCGCTGCCGCGGCAATGGACAAAGGCGACCAACTTCTCGCCGGGCATGTCAACGCTCACACCCATGATTTCTCCCATTTTGGCAGCAAGTGCCGCACCGCCGGGAGCACAGAGCCCGACTTCGGCTTCCCCTTTGTATACAGCTTCCGCATAAGCAGAACATCCGGCAAAACCGCAGCCGCCGCAGTTGGCACCCGGCATTGAATCCTCAAGTTCCACAAGTTTTCCGTCTTTCACAACAGCAAGCTTTTTGTCCGCAACCGCAAGTCCGAGTCCGAGGACAAGCCCCATGCCCGCAATAACACAGAATGCTGAAATTATGGCAGTAAACATCCTTTCCTCCTCATACCAGACCAAGGTTTGTAAGCAGACTCTTGTCGAATGCCATGAAGGCAAGTGCCATCAGCCCTGCTGAAATGAATGCGATCGGAACACCTTTGAACACTTTCCTGACCGGAGTCAGCTCAAGCTTCTCTCTTATATTGCTCATGAGAACTATTGCGAGCGTGAAACCCAGTCCTGCGGAAAGCCCCGCAAAGAAACTCTCAAGCAGATTGTAGCCTTCATCGATGTTTATGATCGCGATGCCGAGAACAGCACAGTTCGTCGTGATGAGAGGAAGGAATATGCCCAGAGCCTTGTAAAGGGAAGGACTCATTTTTCTTATGACCATTTCAACGATCTGCACAAGTGCGGCAATTACAAGAATGAACGAAATCGTCTGCAGGTAAGCAAGATCGAACGGAATGAGCAGGTATGTATACACTGCATAGCATACAACGCTGGCAACTGCGGTTACGAATGTCACCGCCATCCCCATGCCGAGGGCACTTTCACTATTCTTTGATACACCGATGAAAGGACACAGTCCCATGAACTGAACCAGAATGAAATTCTGGATGAATACATATGTAATGATGATTGCAATATAAGTCATGTTCTCTCTCCTTTTGCAGCCTTCCTTTCACTGTTCCATGTGAAGAAAGCCTTGAGATAGCCCATCACAAGCAGTGCGCCTGCAGCAAGGGTGAGAACCCTTACAGGACTTTCACTCAGGCCGGGAAGCGTGATGATCAGACGCTGCGTCTCGCTGAGATTGAACAGCGTGATTGTTCCGGCTCCGAAGATTTCCCTTATCGCAGCGATCAGGGACAAGGCCAGAGTGAAGCCTATTCCCATGCCAATTGCATCAAGGGCACTGTCAAGCACTGTGTTCTTGTTCGCAAATGCTTCCGCGCGGCCGAGAATTATGCAATTGACAACGATCAGAGGCAGATAAACACCCAGCGCATTGAAAACCGCAGGAACAAAAGCATGCAGCACCATTTCCACAATCGTGACGAAAGATGCGATGACAACGATATATGCCGGGATACGGATTGAATCAGGAATGATCTTTCTCAGTGCGGAAATGAAGATATTCGAACCGAGAAGAACGAACAACACGCTCGCCCCCATGCCGAACGCATTGAAAACCTGTGTCGTAACACCTAAAGTGGGACACATTCCGAGCATGATTATAAATGTCGGGTTTTCCTTGAAAATACCCTTTGTAAGTTCATATCTGTGAGACATCACCGGCCTCCTAAACTCTTGACATAATCAGAACCGGACCTTATGGCGGCACTCACGCCGTTGAAAGTCACAGTCGCACCTGATACCGCCGAGGGATCGGCAAGATCGTTCTTCGTTCCGGGAAGAGCCATGGCGCCGCCCAGACCTTCAAACATTGCCATGTACCAGCTTTCCTCGGCTTTCTTTCCAAGTCCCGGAGTCTCGCTGTTGCTCATGACTTTAGCAGCAAGAACGGAACCGTCAGTGTAATAGCTTGCGGCAATGACAATCTCACCGCCGTAGCCTGTTGTCGTCAGCTCAAGGATATAGCCGGCGATGTTTCCGCTTTCATCAGAAAGAGGAATCACGTAGCTGATATCATCACCGTTGCCCTCTCTCTGCTCACCCTGGCTGTAACCTCCGGAAACGGCGGAAAGGGTCTCCGCCGTGGTCCGCTGTGTATTTATTTCAATGTAAGGTGCCGTGATCTGGTTGATTACTGCAAGCAGGATAACGGAAACGGCACAGATCGCGAAAAGGATGAAGGCAACTTTCAAACACTGCTTGATCATTTCTTTGCCTCCTTTACCGGTTTCACGTAACCGAACTTTCTCGGCCTGACATATCTGTCAATGGTCGGTGTGAGAATATTCATGAGAATGATTGCAAGGGAAACTCCCTCAGGAAGAGAACCGAAATAGCGGATCAGGAAAGTGAAGAACCCGCATCCGATGGCGAAGATCACCTCTCCTTTCTTTGTTGTGGGTGTTGTTACCCAGTCAGTTGCCATGAAGAAAGCACCGAGCATTATGCCGCCGGTGAAAAGCGGCATGAGAATCTCGCCGCTGAAAAGACCTGTTCCGGCCCTGAGTCCCCCGAAGATCCAGGAAAGAACGGCAAATGAAGAAAGGAAACAGACAGGAATATGCCAGGTGATAACCTTTGATGCGATGAGGAATATTCCTCCGATTAGGAGACAGAGTGCGGAAACCTCTCCGATACATCCTCCGACATTGCCTATGAAGGCATCAACTGTGTACGGGGATATATGAAGCGCATTGCCGATGCTCTGTGCAACTCCTGTGGAGGCATAACCCAGTCCGCTGAGAACGCCTTCATAGTCCAGACCGGAAAGGCCGCCTGAAATTGCAGTCTTCACAGCACCAAGCGGTGTCGCACTTGCCAGCGCATCAGCACTCAGAGCCCGGGGTGCCGTGAAAGCGGACATTGCAGAGGAAAAAGAGAAAAACACGAACACACGGCCGGCAAGAGCCGGATTCATCCAGTTGCAGCCAAGACCGCCGAACGTCCATTTCACGACGAAAATCGCAAAGAGTGAAGCGATGAGAGGAATGTAAAGCGGAATTTCCGGAGGCATGTTCATACCTACCAGAAGGCCAGTGACAGCTGCAGACAGATCAGGCAGTGTATTCTTCCTGTCAATCAGACCGAGCAGGAACTCAGTAAGAAGCGATGCTGCAATGGAGACGAGAAGAACAACAAGTGCTCTTATACCGAATGCATATATACCCCAGAGACACGAAGGAAGAAGAGCGATGATGACAAAGAGCATGCTCTTTTGTATATCCATGCTTGCATGAACGTGAGGACTTACAGTTACTCTTTTCATCTTACTTTCTCCTTGACATCTTCTTGCCGAGCTTGAAGCCCTGTACCAGAGGGAGGTGCGCAGGACAGATAAATGCACAGCATCCGCATTCCTTACAGTCCAGAAGACCGAGATCAAGCGCTTCCTTGTACCTTCCGTTCCTGATATTCCTGAACATCCTGTTGGGCATCAGGCCCATCGGACAATGCGCGACACACTTGCCGCATGAAACACATACACCTTCGTCAAGAGGCTCGCTCTTAAGTGCCAGTATTCCGCTTGTTCCCTTGAGAACAGGTGCCTCCTCATCCGCAAAGGCAAAGCCCATCATCGGACCGCCTGAAACAAGCTTGTCAGCCTCGGGACAGTTGTAGCCGCCGCAGAATGACAGCAGATCGGCTGTTCTCGTGCCGACCGGACAGAGAATGTTCTTAGGAGTGCTTACCGCCTCTCCTGACACTGTCACTATTCTCTCTATCAGCGGCTTATGAAGAACGCATGCCTCATAAACCGCATATACGGAGCCTATATTGCAGACCACGGCACCTGCGTCGATCGGAAGCTTTCCCGAGGGCACTTCCCTTCCCAGCGCAGCTTTTATGAGCTGTTTCTCATCCCCCTGGGGATATTTCATCTTGAGAGGCATGACTTCGACCGGATATGAATATCTGGCGATTTTCTCCTGCAGGAGAGAAACGGCGTCAAGTTTATTGGCCTCTATTCCTATAATGATTCTTGATGGAGAAAGGATTTTCGACAGTATCATGACACCTTCAAGTGTCTCGTCAGCCCTTTCCATCATGGAACGGTAATCACTTGTAAGATACGGCTCGCATTCAACACCGTTGATGATAAGGGCATCAACCTTCTTTCCATCAGGAACTGCAAGCTTGACATGCGTCGGAAAGGCAGCGCCTCCCATACCGACTATGCCCATATCCCTGATCGTGTCAAGAAGAGTCTGAGGGCTTTCATTCTTCCACTCGTAGCGTGCCGTGAACATTTCAGGCTGAATATCATCGGCCTTGATGACCACAGCTTCACAGCTTGCACCATTTGCAAGCCTGACGTTTCTCACGTCAATGACACTTCCTGATACAGGAGAATGAACATTGGCGGAGACAAACGAAGAAGCCTGTCCTATCATCTCTCCCTTCACGACAGAGTCACCCTTCTTCTTGAGAGCTTTTGCCGGAGCTCCGATATGCTGTGACATCGCTACGACAAGCACTTCAGGCACCGGCAGGGTTTCTACCGGACTGTTTTTAGACAATTCCTTCTTGTCATGAGGATGAACACCACCGCGCCTGAAGGTGGACATTCTTATCATAAATCTACTCCTTTTCAGTTGAATGAACAGAATAATGATACAACATGATTGCATTTTAACTCAACAAAAGTTTTTGACATGATTGTGCCTTTTTTGTGTGCTGATTCAAATGCAGCAAGTGAATGAAAACATGAAAGAAAAAGAATCAGGCAGTCCGGACTGCAGACTGCCTGATCAAAGCAATATTCCGACAGAAGAAACAAATATTCTCATTTTTTGTCGTCGTACAGTTTCTTGCCCCTTACCGCCTCTTTCATCGGAAGGCCTGTATCATAATCCCACTGACGGGGCTCATATTCCTCATTCTCTCTCTGCCGGGTGCAGCCGGAATTGATCCATGCCGGCTTGAGATCATCTCTCCACGGACGGCATGCCCACTGATACCCTCTGTAAAGATCCCTGGTCTCATTCATATGCTCAAGAAGCACATCATGCAGATGATTCCTTACTTGAGCATGGGACTCATCATTGATCAGATTGATAACCTCGGAAGGATCTGCAAGCGTGTCATAAAGCTCATCGGTATCAAGCAGATTGACAGAAAGCTTATAGCGGCCGTCAGTCACCGCCCTCATCATCTGAAGGCCTCCGAAACCGTCATGATCTATCTCGTATCTGGTGAATTCGGTGAAAACATAATCGTTTATTTTCACATCACTGTTCCTGATCTGCGCAAGCATTGATTTTCCTTCAAACAGCTTTGGAACAGGGATGGAGAAAAAGTCGAGAACCGTAGGGGCAATATCAATATGGGAAGCTGGTGCTGTGACAACTCCCTTCCGGCTGTTTCTGCCGTCCCTTATGATCAGGGGGATGTTTGCAATCTCCTTATAGAAAACCGCATTCTTTGTCTGCAGCCTGTGCGCACCGAGCATATCTCCATGGTCGGATGTGTAAATCACCATGGCATCAGGACATTTTTCATAGACAGCATCAAGGAAACGTCCTATCTCATAATCAGCATAGCTGTTGCATCCAAGAAAAAGGGAAAGCATCTTTGATGACTTGTTCAGCTGTGCAGGATCCTGATTCAGCGCATCTCCTGCCCACAGCCTCTGCATAAAGGGTTTGTTCTCCAGGCTGTCATGGAAAACAGGATCATCGCTGAAGGCAAAATCATCATACATATGGTTGTAAGGAGGAGGACAGATACACGGACCGTGCGGTTCGTCAAGGCTGAGTGTCAGGAAGAAATCCTCTCCCTGATGTTCGCTCACATACCTGATTGCCCTCTCTGAACACTGATGGGCATATGTCATTTCCTCTCCCCATGACGGATCATATGAAGTATCCGGCTGACGGGAACGGATCCTGTCTTCATCGCTCATATGCTCAAGATAATTATGCATGTCGAACCAGTAATCAGGATCCCAGCCGTCAGGACAGCGGCCGAGGCCGAAATAGTCGCCTCCGTCAAGATGCCACTTGCCGACATAAGCAGCCTGAATGCCGTTGTCCCTCAGTCTCTGTCCTATTGTCTTTACATTCTCTCCCAGCGGTACACAGTTTGTGACCATTCCGTTTGAATGAGGGAATGTGCCTGTGAATATAGCACTCCTTGCAGGACCGCATACAGGCTGGCATGTGTAGGCATTGTCATAGCGCAGCCCATGTTCTGCCAGCTTGTCAAGATTGGGAGTTTTCATTCTCGGCTCAATCCCGTAAGCCCCCACCATATCCTTGCGGGTTGTATCAGTCATTATCAGTATAAACTGTCTTGCCATAGTTCAAACCTCCGGCGCACTCGGCCCTGTATGCTTATCATATCCGATATCATGGCATCTCCATCTCCTGTCCGCCTTTACTGACAGCGAATAAAACGGGTCGCCGCTTTCACTGACATACTTTGCAAAAAGACTCCTCATTTCATCAAGAACCTGTGAATAAGAAAGATCTCCGGCAAGATTGGTCATCTCATATGGATCACGGGAGAGATCATAAAGCTCCTCACCGCTGCCTTCCAGATAGCATATGTACTTGATATCTCCCTTTCTTATCATCCGGCCCGGCGAAATGGTATAGCCCCACTCCGTATACCACTGGCTGACAACATATTCCCTTTCCTCCGGCTTTTTGCCCTCAAAGAGCGGTGTCAGGTCTATGCCGTCTGTCCCGTCAGGTTTATCTATTCCGGCATAGGAGGCAAGAGTCGGGAAAATATCAAGAAGAGATGCACACTGATGCACCATGCAGTCCTTTCTTTTCACACCGGGGCCGCTGAAGACAAGGGGAACCCTTGTGACTTCCTCATATAAAGTGACCTGCTTGGTGACAGAACGGCGGGCCGTTATGTTGTCCCCGTGATCGCTTGTGAAGACAATGAGCGTATCATCATTGAGAAGGCCTGCCCTGACATATGCATCATACACACTCTTCATATCACAATCCGCTTTTTCAAGGTAATATCTGTATGCAAGCAGGTAATACTGGAAATCCTCTTCTTTCCATTGAGACACCTGACTCTGTCTGACGTGGGAGCAGCACAGATACTGTACAGGAAGCGGCCTGTTTCCTATGTCGTCAAAATAAAAGTTCTCCGGAAGCGGCGGAAGCGGACTGTCATAGGACTTGTTCTTCACTCCTCCCCTGTTCATTCCGATCCAGCCGCATATGTTATGAGGATTTATCAGGTCGACAACCATCATGAGAGGTCTGTCATCATTCCTTGTTTCCAGATAGCGGAGTGTCTGATCAACTGTATAGACATCCGCATATGTGTCCATGTTATACGGGAAAAGCGGATTGTCATCAGGAATTCTCTCTTCATCCTCTGCACTGCAGATGAATCCACGCAGTGCGCCTCCGTCATGTTTTTTTCCGAAATGGCGGCATTCGTAGCCTGCATCGCTGAAGCACCGTCCGAGAGAGGGATATGTTTCATCAAGCGGAGTGATCGGACACTGACGGCCGTTGGACCACACTTTATTACGATGCGGATACTGTCCGGACCACAAGCTTGCACGGGATGGCTGACAGAGGGGGTAAGAACAGTAGCAGTCGCTTACTGTTATTCCATCCCTTGCCAGACTTGTGATAAACGGCATGGAGCAGTATCCGCCGTAAAGATCAAGAGCACGGAATGACAGCTGATCGAGCACGAAAACCAGTATATTCGGTTTCTTTACCAGTACGGATCCCATTTTCCTGTCAACCTCCTTAAAGCCTCAAGATAATAATAGTCGCCCCATATATTGCATTCGTCCACCCCGCGGTTGCGGCAGGTGTTCCACTGGCTTTTCCTTGCATATGTGCCATGCAGGAGAAGTCCGTTTGACTCTTTTTCATCCCTGACTGCACATTTGTCTGAAAGCACCTTCATAAGAGAAGAGGCAATATGATGAAGCCGTTTTCCTTCTTCTCCTTCGATGAGGTCTGCAGCCTCAAGCATTGCGCATATGACGATTGCAAGTGCGGATGAATCGCGCGGTTCGTCGCTGGGATTGGAGAAATCGAAATCCCAGTACGGAATTATGTCTTCAGGAAGATGGGAGAGGAAGAAATCAAGACAGCGCCTGAAAACATCCAGCGCATATGGATCTTCCGTATGCCTGTAGGCAAGAATCGTTCCGTATACGCCCCAGGCCTGTCCGCGTGCCCATGCAGAACCGTCTCTGTTGCCCTGTGCGGTCACACCCTTCACAGGGCGTCCCGTATCTTTGTCAAAATAATACGTATGGTAAGTGGAATCGTCCGGCCGGAGCACGTAATGCAGTGCTGTTGAAAGATGCTTCAGGGCAACAGAGGAATACCGGGCTTCCCCGGTTTGCGCACCGGCCCAGAAAAGAAGAGGAAGATTGAGAAGGCAGTCAATGATCAGACGGTATTCCCGGGGATCTCCGAGATCTCCCCAGGCCTGAATGAAGCTTCCTTTC
>CASDXQ010000022.1 GCA_949285145.1 uncultured Spirochaetales bacterium
TCATTTTCTTTTTCATCTCTGTTTTCTCCTTTGATGCCTTCACTATAAGAGCCGAAGATTAAAGAATAATTAAAGAAAATATTTTTTTCAGTTTTTCTCTAAGACAGATGAGAATAGATATCATCAATACTGAACAGGTGTATTTTCTCTCCTTCCATCCTTCTCAGATCCTCTGAAAAACCTGACTTTGAAAAGAACCAGTAATGGTATTCACAACTTCCATCCATCTCAAGAGAGTATTCTCTCATGAGATCTAGCTCGCTGAGAGGAAGAACCTTCTCCCTGAATTTCACACTGGCTGCTATTTTCTCCCGGCTCACAGCGGATGATGCGACAACATCGATTTCTATTTCCTTTTTCAGTCTTCTGCTGCCACCCCACCATGTACCTATCTCCTGCAGGGGAAAAGGAAGCGATGCATATTTCTCAATGTACTGCTTCACTATTTCCTCAAACACCTTACCCATATAGTCATTGAGAAGAGGCTCAACGACAAGATCATATGATTTTCCCATACGGGATGAAATTATTGTCGAATAATTGCGCGGCACGAAAAAAAAGTAAAACCGGAAGAACAAATCGGAAATTCTCCAGATTCCTTTGCTTTCTTTTTCTCCAAGAGGAACAAGTTTGTCAATAATACCGACTTCTGCAAGATTTGAAAGATATTTCGGCAATGAGCCCACCTGAATATCTGCACGGTCCGCTATATGAGTCAGTTTTGTACAGCCCGAAGCTATTGCCGAAAGAATGGAATTATATGTAGCCACTTCCTTGAATTCTTCCTTCAGGCAGCTTTCCCTTTCATTGAAAAGAACGCTGTTGCTGTCGAACAGATTGAACAGAAGATTCTCCTTTACTGAAACGGAATCATCAAAAAGTTCAAGATACCGCGGGATTCCCCCTGTAATGCCGTACACAAGAGCTTTATCGCTACTGCAATATGATGGAACAAACTTTGCGGAATCCAGATAATCGAAAGGCTGCAGACGGAAAACACCTGTCGCACGCCCGTACAGAGGACTTTCCTTTCCAAGCACTGAATCTTCCATAAATGACAATGAAGAACCGCAGAGGATCAGGAAAAGCTTCGATTTCTTACCTTCATTGTCTATCAGGTTCTGCAGGGCAGATGAAGCCGCATTGTCATCTCTTTTTGCAAGGTACGGAAATTCATCCATGACAAAGATCAGACGTTCTTTTTCCGCAAGTTTTATGATTGTTCTCACTGCATCAATGAAAGAAGTGAAATTCAGGCTGTAACCGGTGAAACTGCTTATCTGGGAGGATAGTTCAACAAGATTATCCTCCTTTGATGCATTCTGGCATGCGAAAAAAATTGCTTTCCGACCATCTATGAAATGAGAAATGAGAGTTGTTTTGCCAACCCTGCGTCTGCCATAGATTATGGCGAATTCAAACTTCCCGCTGTTGTCCATCTTTTCAAGCCGCTTAAGCTCATTTTCACGTCCTATGAACATACTTTCCTCCGCAAGACTGTCTCTGTTTTGCATATTGTTTTTCATATATGATTTTACATCTCCATATTTAATATTTCAAGATTTAATCTATGAAGATTTAATATTTAGATATTAATTTTTACAAACAAGTACTCATGCAGAGGCAGAGAACCTCTGCATGAAACAAACGCACTATTCTTTTTCTCCGGAAATGAACCACACCTTATAAGGACGCGACTTGCATTTGAAATGAACGCTGCCATCCTCAGTTCTCCAGACAAGACCCTCGCGCGGAGGATTCTTCACCTGAGAAAAGACCGATTTCCCATCACAGTCGGCAAGCATCGCATCAAGAGATGGAAGAATGCGGCTTTTCTTTATGAAAGGCACAGTATCAAGCACCAGCATTGCGGCAAGCCTTTTCAGCTCACTCCATGAGAAGCGTCTTCCCGTACTGATGTCATAAGCAGCATAGAGGAAGAAGCGCGGCTCAGAAAAACCGTAGATGTTCTTCTGTATGCCGGGTGCGCAGATCTCACCTTCTATCGCTATGTCCATTTTCAGCACGCTCCTGAGTTTTCTCAGCCCCGTCTCTATCCTGTACTCATCTGCGACAGCACCCCAGACACCGGTGAACCCCGCCTCGCGGTTGTGCGAAAAGACATGAAGGCGTTTCCTCCTGTCCAGCATGTACATTACCGCAGTGCCTTCCATCTTCTCTGTCACAATGAACTCATCATTCATAAAGGCAACCTTGTCCCAGCATTTCTCAATGTTCTCCTCATCCGCCTTGGGCACTGTCACAGGATAATCCATCCCCCTGCCGCTTTTTGAGAAGAATTTCCTGTAGAAAAATGACAGAACAGGGAGTTTCGCCCATGAGGGAACTTTAACCTGAGGCACATACTTCACGTTCTCCTCCTCTGGAGCATAGCGCCTGATGGAAAGCATATCGGTGACGACAGTACCGGGCGGAAGGCTGTCACCGTCCTTCAGAATTGAAAGAGGCATCACAAGCCCTTCGGAAACCACACCTCCCATCTTCATCGGTTTTATCCTGAAACCGTTGTATTTGGACGACCAGCACCTTTTCCTGAGGAATTCAAATTCCTCTCTCACCGGAAGGATCGCATCATAATAGATGTATACGACCTTCTCTCCTTCCCTGAACTGTCCTTTCTGCACGATGGATGAATAGTTCTCCACAGTGGCAAGTTCAATCCTGTCTCTTCCTTCGATACTCTCAATCTTCTGTATGACTGAGACTGTTGCAAGATCATGCATACCGTTTTCTCCTTTACAGACAAAGTTTCTATATCCACAGCAGAATGCCGCGAATGACATACTTCAACGTAAAAAAGAAAAAACGATGAAAGCTGAAAGCGGAAAAAAATTGCAAAAATTACTGAAAAACACAAACTGTCCATAATCTTCTCTTCTTTACTGCATCCAACTCTAGCACAGCACAATGCCGTTTGCAACAGGAAAATGACAAATTCACTTCACAACACGGCTGTCATCTGCTAAACTTCCGGCATACTGAAGAAAAGAAGAGGATTTGAACTCAAAGAACAATAGCAAAAGATATTTAAAGACATTCAATGCACAATCTTTCCCGGCTTCAGCTCAGTTCTGTACAAACTTGATATATTTCAATAAAATTAATTCAGATTTGTATAACATGGAGGTATTCGTATGATAAGAGAAGAAGACCTCAGAGAACTGGTTAGTGAAGACGGCTGCCTATACACAAGCGATGTGACAAAGGCGGGAATAAGAAGAGAGGAACTTGCACGCTTTGTCGACAAGGGTACCCTTGTCAGGGAAATGCGCGGTGTGTATTCATTTGCAGACACATGGGCTGATGAATTCGCAATGATCCAGCACAGATGCCATAAGGGAATTTTCTCATACGGCACTGCCCTTTACTTCCACGGCCTTTCAGACCGTGTGCCCCATTTTTCATCCCTGACTGTTCCTTACGGTTACAACACTCATTACCTGAAAAAGGAACTTGATGCGGTTGAATTCCACAGTATCAGGCCGGAGCTGTGGGAAATCGGGATAATGGAAATGACTTCTCCACAGGGCGGCAGGATAAAACTGTATGACAGGGAGAGATGTATCTGTGACATCATACGACACCCAAGATATGTCGATCCGCAAACGTATTACCAGGCAGTAAGAAGTTATTTTTCCTCCTCTTACTGCAACCGTGGCAAGCTTCTTGATTATGCAGAGCCCCTGAAAGTGAAATCAAAAATAAAAATATATATGGAGGTTATTTAGAATGAAGAACCCTGAACAGTTGAAAGGCGCCATCAGAAATCTGGCGAAACAACAGAATCTGCAGGCACAGGAAGTACTGCAGATATTCCTGTTTGAACGTTTCATTGAAAGGCTGTCGTTATCACCTTACAGAGAAAACTTCATCATAAAGGGAGGTTTTCTCATCTCTTCAATTCTTGGAATCGAAAAAAGGACAACAATGGATCTGGACACTACGGTGAATGCCATTTCAATGAGAGAAGACATTCTTGAAAAAGTCTTACGTGAGATACTCAGCATTGACGTAGAAGACGGAATTTGTTTTGAGTTCACAAGACTGACACGTATTGTGGAAAGCTCTTCCTATGAAAACTTCAGAGCGCATATCAAAGCAAAATATGGCAAAATGGATGTTGTTCTGCTCGTTGACATCACAACCGGGGATATAATCATACCGGAAGCCGTAAATTTCACATTTCCTCTGCGTTTCACAGACAAAACAGCTTCCGTTATGGCATATCCTGTTGAGACTATTCTCTCGGAAAAGCTTGAGGCGATACTGCAGAGAAATACAGCAACAACCCGCATGAGAGATTTCTATGATATCCATCTGCTTTCAAAACTCTACAAGGAGAAAGCTAACTGGGATATCCTGCATAAAGCTGTCACAATGAAAGCAGAAGAACGGAGAACAGATCTTTCCACTGAGACTTTAAGAAGTCTGCTTAAAAGGCTGAAGAATTCAAAAGATCTCCGCAATCTGTGGAAATGGTATCAGGAAAGTTTCTCATATGCTTCTCAAATCAGGTTTGATGATACACTGGAATCCATTGAAGAACTCTTAAAAAAAATTAATCTTATCTGACACAATCTGATCCGGCAGAAAAACCTCTGCCGGACAGTTCTCATCATTGGTAAGCCCTGCATTATGTATTTTCACAATGTATGAACTTTACTGAAACTGTAATCAGAGATTGAGACACTCAAGTTTACTGATGCAGAAGACCCCGTTCTTTCTTACAAGCACGTCATCAAAATAAATGCAGTAATCACCAATATCAGTCCTGTGGAGCTGCACGATATCCCAATGGACGGCAGAATCATTGCCGTTGTAGCAGTCATCGTATGCCTGCCCCGGTGTGAAATGAATCGAACCGTAAATCTTCTCATCAAACAGAGTGTTGTCCATAGTACGGGTGATCCGCGGATTGACACCCAGTGAGAACTCACCTATGTAGCGTGCACCCTCGTCAGTGTCGAGGATATCATTGATGAGCTTGTCATCATCACTGTGAGCCTCAACTATCTTTCCGTCTCTGAATGTAAAACTTATATCGGAGAACTTATGACTGCGGTATGTGCTTTCAGTGTTGTATGTGATTGTGCCGTTCACTGAAGTTTTGACAGGACAGGAATATATCTCGCCGTCAGGGATATTCGCCTCTCCCGCACAGGGAATCCACGGCATTCCCTTAATCGAGAATGTGATATCCGTGCCGGGCCCCGTGATACGTACCTTATCCACAGTATCAAGGAAAACCTTGGCCTTCCTCATGGCATCCGCCATTGCGGCATAATCGACATCTGTGCACACTGAGTAGAAGAAATCCTCGAATTCCCTTGTGCTCATATCCGCCTGCATCGCCATCACTTCTGTCGGGTAACGTAATACAACCCACTTCGTCTTCGGAAGCCTTATCTGGCCGTGGACATACTTTCTGTACTCGCTTGCGGCAAGAGACGTCTTTTCGGGAATTGAGGAGCACTCCCTCACATTCCTCACACCCCTTATGCCTATGTAGGCATTCATCTTGTCCATACGGTAGGCATCCACATCCCTCCAGAGTGCGAGACTTTCCTTTGTGGCATTCTCCTCCATCGCACGCTCAACCCGCTCAGACCAGAGATTCACAACAGGATATGCACCTTTTGAGTATACAGCCGCAACAAGCTCCTCCACCATCGACACCGGCACATCTGTCGCGTCGATAAGACAACTTTCTCCATTATTCAGCTTGAGTGAATGATTCACAAGAAGCTCAGCCAGTTTCCTTTCCCTTGCATCGCTCATAATTCAACAACCTCCCCTTTATTCAGACGGCTTCTCTCAGCCGCAAAGCACATAATATGACTTTCAAGACTCACACGCGGACTTGAAAGACTCTCACTATCCTTTCCCTCAATGGATTCAAGGAACTCCTTCACAATAAGATAATCCCCGCCGCCATGACCGAATGTGTCAGCATGAAGATTGACAAGAGGGATCACACTCTCAGTCTCAGTGAGGAAGTCAGTGTATACAATTGATTCCTTGTCCATACGGCAGACAAGCTGTCCCTTCGTTCCCATTATCTTGAGTTCCCTTGTATGGTCGGATGAGAAAGCCGTCATTGTGAAAGTCGCGACAATGCCGTCCTCAAACTCAAGATTGACAGTCTGGCGGTCAACCACAGTGTTGTCACAGTGAAAGACACACCTGCCGTAAGAGCCTTCACGAAGTGCTTTCACTCGTCCTTCAAGACTCAGGTCGTCGCTTATAACATCAACAGGCCACTCTGTATTCTCGCCAAGATAAAGGCGGCACGCATCGTAAGGACACTCATTCCTCACACAGCAGTCAAGACATCTTTCTGCAGAACCTTCCGGTGCGTTTTCCGCTGTGAAAAACCTCAAAGAACCGAATGATGAAAGACGCAGGCACCTGCGCCCGATAAGGTACAGCAGGATATCCATATCATGGCATGACTTCTGGAGTATCATGGCTGATGTCTCACTGCTGTTTCTCCAGTTCCCCCTCACAAAGGAGTGGGCCTGATGCCAGTAGCACACATTCTCCCTTAAATTAACAACACATAAATCCCCGATGAGACCGGAAGTGATGCACTGTTTTATCGTCCTGAAGAAAGGAGTATAGCGGAGCACATGGCACACTGTGATATGAACACCTTTCTTCCCGGCAGCATCCACAATCGCACGGCATTCCTCTTCCCTGTTGCTCATTGGTTTTTCAAGAAGGATGTCATAACCGAGCTCGATTGCCCTGAGTGCAGGTTCTGTATGCATGCCGTCCAGCGTGCATATGAAAACAGCATCCGCGATTCGTCCTTCATCAAGCGCATCGCTCCATGATGAAAAACACATTGAAGAGGGAACGCCATATTTCTTTCTGAAAGCTTCCCTTCTCTCTTCAACCGGCTCTGCGACAGATGAAATCCTCATCTCATCAGGATGAATAAGCGAATAATCAGCATAAGCCCTTCCCCTGGACCCCGCACCAAGCACCAGCACACTTACAGGCTTCTTCATCAAAGCATATCCTCCTTCTTAATGCTGAGAATACGCTTAATAAGTGGAGGTTGTCTATAAACAGGGAAAATATAGAGAGCTTGCTATCCGAACTTAGAAAATAATGAGCCAGTATTGCATGGAATATGTTCTTTTAAAAAATTATTCTTCGCAAATCAAATGAATATATATTGTCGAGTTATATACCCCGCTGACCAAATTTCTATCAGCATTGTTAAACTTATATCCAGAGCTAGATGGATACCTAATTAAAATGCTTCCCTCATCGTAAAAAGAATACAACCAGATATTATCTTTATTTTGTTCAATATCAATACCACTTGTTATGTATTCCAGATCAGAATCACTTGTATCTCCTGTTCCATCATACCATTTTATTCTATCCGAACTACCGCGATAATTCTCAGCATTACTGTTCAACCCGACTTGAAAATAAAATCCGTTTCTATTGTTTAAGTCAGCATTAATTGCCTCAGTATGTTTCATTATGAACGGTGTATCATTTGTCGTAGTAGGAGATGAAGATGATGATGCAAATAATTTATAATTTTCTACAGTTATATTATCCCATCCTGGTTTTACAGATTCATTCTTTGCCATATCACCTGCATAATAATACTCCCCGATTTCTACACCTGATTCACCAGCATCAATCAATTCATTAATTTCTAATTTATATGATTTCGCTCCTGGGAAAACAACAAAAGTAGCACCTGTTAGGTTGCTTTGCTGCTCATCATTTGTCCCATAATATCCTGACATATTAAACATATAGTCTGCTATTTTTTGCGGTTCTCCGATATTTTGTCCCAAACTGTTCAATGTCTGTTCTTCTATAGAAAATGAAATTGATGCACTATAATCATTTGCAATACCTATATCAAAAAGCTGTCTCGGAGATTCTGGTAAGACTAAAATGATATCCATCCAAATTGCTTTAGGGCTGCCAGATAGATCGGAAACTTTTATTTCAAGAGATTCCGAGGCGGAATCAATAGGTACAGTATATCCCTCTTGATATCCAAATCTCAAAACCCCATCGCCTGAAGATCCATAATAAGTCTCGTTATTACCATATCTGGCTACAAGCTGTATACCAAACGGAATTTGCCAAGAAGAAGCAGAAGCTGATTTAAATGTCCAATCATTTCCAATAAAATTGAATTTAATAATATATTTCTTATTTGAATCCAAAGTGCCATCTCTGTCTACAATTCCAATAAGACCTATGAGATCGTTTTCAAAATATCCCACATTCCATACAGGTCCAGAAGGATTTACACCTGTATAAATGTTCTTCTCATCTCCCAAATCAATAAAACTTATTTTTTTAGGTTCATACCAGGTTTCTGCAGCAAATAAGGATATCGGTATGAGAAATAATATAAGCAATATAAAAAACAAACAAAATTTTCTCATAATCATCCATTATTCTCCAATATCAAAGTAACAGTTGCAAAATAATCACCAACAGGATATTTTGAATCATCACTAATTTCTCCTGCTACGTTGCTGTCAAGATAAAAAGAAATTGTACTGTTTGAAGTAGATAATATCTCTATTCCCTGAAAACCTGAATCATCTTTTCCAAAATAGATTTTTTGATCACTTCCAACGTCTTCTGGGGCTGTTCCTGGTTCAACAGAAGATATATCTTCAGAATCTATTATTAAATCATAATCCTCATCACTAATCCACAATGGATACTCATATCCAAATTTTAAATGATAAGGAATCTTCACTCTTCCACCATCGATCAAAGCATCTGACTGAAGATGTTCAGCGACAACAGTTACTGTTACGGGGCGATAATTTGTAGTCATTGACCAAGAAGCTATCAAAATGCCTGGAGATTGCTTTATAACATCACTTTCAAGATCAATAGGCATGGCGTCATTATTAGCAACAACAGATATACTATGAACTTTGCCAAGAGTACCGACCACATTCAAGCCACGTGTTTCAAATTTATCAGAAAACACAGGTATCATTACCATGATAAAAACTATTGCCAAAGCCATAATTCTTTTTTTCATAGTCAACTCCTACTGTGGACTTTGGATTGTCACTGTAATTGGCAACCTGTATTCCCCTGAAATGTTTTTCAGAGTTTCTTTCGAAATATCATCAGTAAATTTAGCAGATACTGTAACGCTATATTTCATACTTTCATAATTCAACGAATCATCATAATATTCTGGGGAATAATCAAATTCCCAATGATATATTTCTGTTATATGTCGATTTATTCCTGCAAATTTAAATTCCTGTTCTCCATCTGAATTATTATCCTTGGTATTCAGTTTTAATTTTCTTTGATTAAATGCATCATAGTAACATTCATATTTTGTGTATCTACCTAGCCAGTCTTTTACAGTCACCCAACTCTTTGGTTCATTTTCCGAGTCATACACAACAAATTCACCATTATCTTTTTTTACATAAAAATAATCTTCCATAGAATATTCTACATTTAGAACATGATCATTATCATTTTTGAACGGTTCTGTTGAAATACTTATATTTAAAGGTTTTGTAGAATCATTTGTGATGTAATTGACGCGGAACAAAGGGAGGTAAGCTTCATTCAGAAACAATGCCGGATTTAATTCAATCTCCTTTCCTGCGGTCATTTCCTGACCTGAGTTGTATAAATCTTCATAAATAAAATCATATTGCCATTCTATTTCATCATTTTTTTTCTCCGCTAATATATTAAATTCAGCTAAGGAAACTGATGTTTCAGAAACAACAAGCTGCAATGGGAGAATTAAGACAATTAAAAACAAAATCACTTTTTTCACAATCTTATCTCCTCATCCATTGTATGTATAATAAATCGTTATTGTTGAATTGTAGTCACCTGCCACATATAAGGACTCAAGATCAGAATCATGAAAATCATACATGAATCCAAAATGACGGGTTACAACACTATTTCCATTAATATATATATCTTGATTAAATTCCGAATATTGAGTATTTTCTGTTTCTTTCTCAAAAACGATATTTCCATTTACAGCATCTATAAAACCTGCATCAACATCAATAATTGATAATGAGTATGGTATTCTGACAGAACTTATACTCTCATGGGTAAAAGGCTCAACCGAAACACTTAAACTATGAGTCCCTATTTCGTTTGACGTAAAATTTAAATAAAACTGCACAGTTTCTGGAGATCTGTCCGTTATTGAATAACTTGAAATTTCTTCTGCTTCGGAATCATTCACATTACCGGCAAAATATATTGCAGTATGCAAAGGGTTAATAACATAGGTAAATGTCCTTGAGGAATGTACATTTCCTGTTGCAGCAAACATAAACACCAGATTTAAAATAAGCAATAAAGATAACACTGCAAGAAACTTCTTCATTTACCTTTACCCTCTTTATCCTGTGCTCAAGTATATACCGGAACTCCTCAAAGCGCCAGACAATTCCTCACATTGCCTGATTTTATACCCTCCTCTCGGGTATCTTAAAAGTATATCTCAAAGACAACATATGTCAAGAGTCAGTAATGATTCTCATTAACATATATACTTTGAGATATATTTCTTTTTACTGTATAAGGTTTTATCAATCTGTAACTTATGACACAAGTCAGATTGTCACATGCATTTTCTCTTTTATTTCCTTAATATGCCTGTTTCCGATCTCATTTGCCTTTGCAGTGCCGCTTGTTATGATCTCCTTCACAAGCGGTCTGTCATTCTCATACTTCGCCCTTCTCTCCCTCATCGGATCAAGAAGATTGTTGAGACATGTGTTCATGAGCTTCTTGCAGGCAACACAGCCGATTGAAGCACTCCTGCACATAGATGCGATGTTGTCAGCTTCTCCAGCATTGAAGGCCTGATGATACTTATACAGCGGGCAGACATCCGGGTTGCCGGGTGTCTTGACTGTTATGCGGTTGGTGTCGGTGACGGCGTTCCTGACCTTGTCCCAGACTTCATCGGGAGTGTCGGAAAGGTAGATGGCATTGCCAAGCGACTTGCCCATCTTGCTGTTGCCGTCAAGACCGCACAGACGGGGAACGGTTGACAGCTTGTAGGATGGAACCGTGATATCAGTTCCGTAAAGCTCGTTGAACTTCCTCACAAGCTTTCTGGTGAATTCAAGGTGCGGAACCTGATCCTCTCCTACCGGCACGAGATCGGCATTGCAGAACGTGATGTCGGCAGACTGGCTT
This sequence comes from uncultured Spirochaetales bacterium, assembly GCA_949285145.1. GTDB lineage: Bacteria > Spirochaetota > Spirochaetia > Sphaerochaetales > Sphaerochaetaceae > Bullifex. The sequence goes on from CASDXQ010000022.1 coordinate 11,233, forward strand.
ACGGGGTAGCCGAGGAAGCCGTATGTGAGCTTTGAGAAGTCATAGGTGAACTCGCCTTCATTCTCACCGAAACCATAGCTTCTGGCCTCAGTCTTGATAGTCGGGTTTATGAGCAGGTGATTCACCGTCGTGAGCATTGAGTAGAAGATCGTCAGCTCGGCAATCGACGGAATCATGGACTGCTGGATGAATGTCACCTTTTCAGGATCGAGTCCTGCTGCAATGTTATCCATGCATACGTTGTAGATGGATTCGTTGATCATCTCTGGATGGCTGAAATGAGTGGTGAGAGCCTGAACATCTGCAATGAGGATGAATTCCTCATAGTCATTCTGCAGCTCCACCCTGCTCTTCAGGCTTCCCACATAGTGCCCGATATGGAGTTTGCCTGTTGTCCTGTCACCGGTAAGAATTCTTTTCATTTTGATTCATCGTTCCTTTCTGTTTTTCCGTTTTCATTTCTCAGTCCTTGTGGGGACATGAGTCGCAGCCGCATCCTGAATGTGGATGATCGGTACAGTAATAGCCGCTGCCGTGATAGATTACGGCAACATCACTGTCTGAGTATGTTTTCTTGACACTGCCTGCCGCTCCGCAGTAAGGACAGTCTTTCACAGGTTCATCACTGAAACTCTGCGACTTGTCAAAATGCTTTCCGCACTTCGTGCATCTGTATGAATAAATCGGCATTAAAGAACACCTCCTGATATTTGCCCGATCTGTCCTGCAAATGAGGACACCTGAGTGTCGCTCATCCCGATACCGCGCAGCATCACGACGTTTTCCTCGCTTGAATACTGCGAGGAAAGCACCTCGTAGTTAGGTCTCTCGCCTTTCAGTCGCAAAGAGGAGACAGCCTGATTGCGCAGCAGCTGGAGAAGCGTGCGTGCAAGGCTTTCGCTCTGCATCGTGATATCAGCATTGAAGTAGAAGTTTCCCTCCCCGTCCGTGAGCACATACAGCACGGCATCGCTCATCTTGGCGATGACAGAAGAAGGAAGCTCGAATCCGAGATTGATCATTGTAAGAGGGCTTCTGACATACATTCCCATCACGCTGTCTGCAAGGTTCTCGGCAGTGTCCTGGGGAATCTTCATCAGCCGGTCCGCGAACAGTTCCGTATAGGCTTCAATGTAATCATCGGAGGCAAACAGGATTATTCCGGATTTCGGCACCGCGAGATTCAGGGAACCTGTCTCGTTCGTATAGTACTTGACTCCATCCTGCTTTTCCTTGTGGAATTCCTTAGACCATGAGAGCGCGGTATTGATGATGAATGAACCGTAATCACCCTCAAGGCCTCCGCGGAAATCAAAGGATGTCAGTTTTGCCGGATACGGCTCATCCTCAGCATAATGATCCTTGTAGAATCCTATTGAAAGACGTGTGCTCCTGTCGAAGATCTCATCCATTATCGTTCCGGTATGAAACACTTTCGGCATGATTTCCATCAGCTTCTGAGTATCGGCTGTTATCACGATCTCCCCTGTTTCCCCCATTGCCTGGAAGAAATACTCACCGCTGTCCGAGAACGGAGAGCGGTGCACACAGCCGGTGAGAAGGCACAGCAGTATAAGGGAAAGAAGCAGAATATTTTTTCTCATAATTCTCCTCTTATGCTTTTTCAACCCTGATCCTGACAGTCTCATCTCCGACTTCGGCTTCATCGCCGTCACAGAAAGCGACAGTCAGAGTGTCGGCAAGGGTTTCATTCGCTATGTATGAGCGGAAAGCCTCAACAGCTTTCGCGGCATCACCCTGCGCGTCGATTGTGAGAAGGATATGGTCAGACACCTCGAAACCGGAATCCTTTCTCTTTGTCTGGACAGAACGCACGATATCGCGGGCGATTCCTTCAAAAAGAAGTTCTTCCGTAACGTTCGTATCGAAACCGACAGTGATGCTGCCTTCATTGAGAACCTTCACATTCGCCATCTCGCTTCTCTGGACAGCAAGATCCTCTTTGCAGATCTCAATCTCGCCGGCACTGTACTTCACATTCTTCGCTTCTCCGTCAAGGATTGCCGCGATCTCGTCTGATGTGAAAGTCTGGATGATTGCCGCGACTTCCTTCATGTTCTTGCCGAGTCTGCTGCCAAGAGCCTTGAAGTTGGCCTTGGCTGAGTAGGAGACAAGACTTGACTCGTCAGCCTCAACGCTGACTTCCTTGACATTCAGCTCTTCCTTTATGATCTCAGCACTGCGAAGAAGGATTTGTCTCTCCTTCTCATCCCTGTCCACGATGAAATAGCGGGAAAGAGGCTGACGTACTTTGAGCTGGCTTGATGCGCGCAGGCTTCTGCCCATCGCGACAGCCTTCATCGTAAGGCTCATCTCCTTCTCGAGTCCGAGATCCCTTGCCTTCTCATCTGCTGACGGCCAGTCACACAGATGCACGGAAAGAGGCATATCATCAGTCCTGAGATTCTGATACATCTCTTCTGTCATGAACGGAATGACAGGGCATGCAAGCTTGATGAATGTCATGAGCACCTTGTACAGGGTATCGTACGCCATCTTCTTGTCCCCGTCATTCTCGCTCTTCCAGAATCTCCTCCTGCTCCTTCTTATATACCAGTTGTTGAGGTTGTCGATGAAGGAGAGAAGCAGCTGGCAGATTGCCTGCACGTCATATGCTTCAAATGCGGCACTGACATTCTCCACAAGCTTGTTCGTCTCGCTGATGATCCATTTGTCAAGCGTGTTGTCAAGGGCAGAGAAATCAGTCTCGCCCGGTGTGTATGAGTCGATGTTGGCGTAAGTAACGAAGAAGCTGTATGCGTTCCACAGCGGAAGCATGAGGAACTTGATCACATCCTTCACGTTGTCTTCACCGAACTTGAGATCCTCAGCCTTGACTACAGCGGAATTCAGAAGCGCGAAGCGGAGGGCATCCGCACCGTACTTGTTCACGATATCCATGGGATCGGTGTAGTTGTGAAGGCTCTTCGACATCTTCTTGCCATCTTCGGCAAGAACAATGCCGGAAACGATGCAGTTATAGAATGCAGGCTTTTCGAAAAGGCCTGCGGCGAGAACCGCGAGGGAATAGAACCAGCCTCTTGTCTGGTCAAGACCTTCATTGATGAAATCTGCAGGGAAGTTGGCTTCGAAGCGTTCCTTGTTCTCAAACGGGTAATGCATCTGGGCATAAGGCATGCTGCCGGATTCAAACCAGCAGTCAAGAACATCGGGCACTCTTCTCATCGTTCCCTTTCCGTCAGGGCTGGGCCATGTGAGCTTGTCGACAAAATGCTTGTGGAGGTCTTCAACCTTATGACCGCACTTCGCCTCGAGCTCGGCAACCGAGCCGATGACCTCGACATAATCGGAGCCGTCGCACTTCCATACGGGAATCGGATTGCCCCAGAATCTGTTTCTTGAGATCGCCCACTCCCTTGCGCCTTCAAGCCACTTGCCGAAACGGCCGTGCTTGATGTGGGAAGGAACCCAGTTAACCTCTTCATTGCAGGAGATCATTATGTCCTTGATTTTCGGCACATCGACAAACCAGCAGCTCATCGCCCTGTAGATGAGAGGGGCTCCCGTTCTGTAGCAGAACGGATATGAATGAAGATAGTTCTCTCTCTTCACGAGCTTGCCGTTTGCCTTGAGCCATTCGATCACAGGCTTGTCAGCATCCTTGACGAACATGCCCTTGAAATCGGAAACCTCGTCAGTGAAGCAGCACTCATCGTCAATCGGACAGATTGTCGGAATGCCGGTTCCGCGCAGCACCTGATAGTCGTCCTCGCCGAAACCGGGAGCTGTATGCACGATGCCGCAGCCATCTTCAGTCGTTACATAATCACCGCACACGACGATGAATGCACCCTGCTTCTTGAGGTCTGCGAAATACGGGAAGAGAGGCTCGTATGTCCTTCCCCTGAGCTCGCTGCCCTTCATTCTGGCAACGATAGTGCAGCCCTTGCCGTCCTTGTAATACTTGTTCACAAGCTTCTCGGCAAGATAATAATACTCTCCGCCTTCCTCATCCTGCACTTTCACATAGTCGATATCGGAACCGACGGCAAGGGCAAGATTGCTGGGGAGTGTCCACGGAGTGGTCGTCCATGCAAGGAAGTATGTATTCTCCTCTCCGTCCGCCTTGAAGCGTACGGTCACAGCAGGATCAGTCACATCCCTGTAGCCGCCCTGGTTGACTTCCATGTTTGAAAGGGGACATGCGAGAGCCGGCGAATAAGGCAGGATATTGAATCCTTCATAGATGAGGCCTTTGTCATAGAGTGTCTTGAACACCCACCAGATGGACTCCATGTAGTTCTTGTCCATCGTGCGGTAGCCGTGCTCGAAGTCTACCCAGCGTCCCATTCTCGTGACGCTCTGCTCCCATTCCTTTGTATAGCGGAGGACGGAAGCCCTGCACTTCTCATTGAATTTGTCCACCCCGTATTCGACAATGGCCTTGTGGCCTGAGATGCCGAGTTCCTTCTGTATGAGGCTTTCCACGGGAAGGCCGTGACAGTCCCATCCGAAACCGCGCTCAACCCTCTTGCCTCTCATTGTCTGATAGCGGGGGATCGCATCTTTTATCGTACCGGGCACGAAGTGTCCGAAATGCGGAAGTCCGGTTGCAAACGGAGGTCCGTCATAAAAAACATACTCATTGTCTTTCGCTCTGCTTTCAACAGATTTCTTGAATACGTCATTTTCTCTCCAGAATGAAAGAACTCCTTCTTCCATTTTGGCGAAATCTACCTTATTGCTTACTGGTCGGAACATCTGTTTTCTCCAATTATTTTCAATGTTAAAGATAATACTGACTCACCATATTTTGTACAAGTACAACGAAATTCCGAAGAGGACAAACCTCAGCCTGATTTTACCGCTGAGTACGGCTAGCAAGTCAGACAGCCTACCGGAACGACACACACACCATCTTCGCGGCGGTATGCAAAAGAAGACAAGCCTGTAAGAACCATCAGGAATGAAGGTCTGTTCATTTTCTCATCATCAATGAGAGAAGAAAGTTTTTTCAGATTGGCAGCACCCTGCTCAATTGCAGTCTTTCCTCCCAGCTTCACTTCAACAAGTCCGTATTTCCCGTTTCGCAGATGTATGACAGCATCGCATTCAAGATTGTTCTTATCCCTGTAATGCATTACATCTCCATTCAGCATCTGGGCGTAAACACGCAGATCCCGTACACACAGGTTCTCGAAAATGAAGCCGAAAGTCCTCATGTCAGCTACAAGACCGTCAGGACCAATGCCCAGACTGGCAGCAGCCAGAGACGGATCGGAAAAGTATCTGGTATCTGAAGTACGGATCGCAGTTCTGGAGCGCAGATTCGGATTCCAGGCAGACATTTCCTCAATTACAAAGATATCATGAAGATGCCTGTGGTAATTGAGGGCTGTGGCTTGTGAAAAAGAAACATTTGCAACGGAAGTGTCTGCAGCCATTTGCGACAGCGGAGTCTGAGAGCCCACATTTCTCGCATAAGAACGGAGAAAGGAACGCATCTGCATCTGATTCACAACTTTTCCATCAGATGTTGTTATCGCTGAATCAGCAACAGAATCAATGTAGTCATATGCCATCATCAGTGATGATTCTTTTTTTCTGCCAGCCTGACAGGCCCTTGGCCATCCGCCTCTGCAGCATAAATATGACAAATCGTCAATTTGCAGACTGTTTTCTCCATCCACATCATATTTTTCATCAAAAAGTCCGCCGAGACTGACCTGTTTTGATGATTCTCCCGATTCTGAAAGTGTCATCGGACGCATGACAATACGTGCTATCCTGCCTGTCCCGCTGTGATGTTTCTCATTATCGTCAACAGGAGTAGCAGATCCAGTGAGAATGAACTGACCATCTTCGTCTCTCCTGTCGACAGTGAATCTGACGGCATCCCACAAAGACGGGACAAGCTGCCATTCATCAATAAGCCGGGGAACTTCACCGCTCAGCAGTCTGGATGGGCTATGTTCGGCAAGATCCCTGTAATCAGCACCTTTTTCAGGATCATCCATATAGACAATGCTCTTTGAAAACTGCTGTGCAGTAGTTGTTTTGCCGCACCACTTGGGGCCTCTTATAAGGACAGCACCCATTGTATCAAGTTTTAAGGAAAGCAGCGAATCTACAATTCTCGGAATGTATTTTTTCATAATCTATATTCTACACATATATTTCTTTAATGCAAGATATTACTTATTATAAATATGGCAGTTGGCACATTTTCGATATGGCAGTTGGCACATTTTCGATATGGCAGTTGGCACATTTTCGATATGGCAGTTGGCACATTTTCGATATGTCAGTTGGCGCATTTTGGATCAGACATTCACCAAAAAATCCTTTTATGCTAGAGTCTGCTGTGTGAAGAAAGAATACAGTCTTGATGACAACACAGGAGCCCTCGGAAAGATTTTCTCATCTCACGGCTGGCAGCTTTATCTGGTGGGCGGAGCCGTGCGTGATTACATTCTGGGCATTCCCAATGATGATTATGACTATGCCACTGACGCATCTCCAGAAGAAGTCATGGCGATGTTCCCACATCACTGTATTCCAACAGGTCTGCAGCACGGTACCGTGACGGTGCGATTCAGGAAGCAGAGTTATGAAGTGACCACATTCAGGAGCGAGGGGGACTACTCCGACGGGCGGCATCCGGACAGTGTGGAATTCGTCCGCTCTCTTGAAAGCGATCTGGAACGCAGGGACTTCACGATCAATGCCTTTGCCGCTTCCTGCACCGACGGACACATCATCGACATGCACGGCGGCTATGAAGATCTTGAGAACCACACGATAAGGGCAATAGGAAATCCTCATGAGCGCTTCGGGGAGGATGCGCTGAGGATGATCCGTGCCTGCCGTTTCGCATCAAAACTTGATTTCAGCATAGAGGATGAGACTTTCAATGCGATAAAGGAGAAAGCCGGAACCATACTGAAAGTCTCGCAGGAAAGGATAAAGGAGGAGCTTTTCAAGATAATAGGAGGTCCGCACCCTGTAAAAGGTATCGAACTAATGAGAAAGACGGGACTCCTTCATTATATTCTTCCCGAACTTGAGAGATGTACAGGAGTTGAACAGGCGGGTTTCCATACGCTTGATGTCTATTCCCATACGCTCAGGGCGCTGGACTATGCCGCAAAAAAGGGCTTTGGTCTGTATGTGCGTCTTGCCGTTCTCTTCCATGATATCGCGAAACCGGAATGCAGAAGGGAGAGCAGCGGGGAAGGACGCAGGTACACATTCTTCGGCCACGACAGGGCAGGCGCCGCGATGAGTGAGGAAATAATGAAGAGACTCAAATGCTCCAACAAGGAGATTGAGACAGTCTCCCGCCTTGTGGCAGAGCATATGTTCAACTACTCCCCCTCATGGACAGACGGTGCGCTCAGACGATTCATCAGGAGGGTTGGAGAAGACAGTCTTGAAATGCTTTTTGAAGTCAGACAGTGCGATCAGAGTGCCATAGACAATCTTGATCCTTCCCTTGACACTCTTTCACAGCTGAAGGCAAGAGTCAAAGCCGAGCTTGAAAAGAAGAACGCGCTTTCAATTAAGGATCTTGCAGTGGGCGGCAATGATCTTATTGCACTCGGTGTGAAAAAAGGGCCGGACATGGGCCGCACCCTCAGCTATCTGCTTGATGCAGTGCTTGAAGATCCCTCCCTCAATGAGAAGGATAAGCTTTCACGCCTGGCGCTCAGCGTGCAGGATTCTCTTTCTCACACTGAAGGAGAGTGAGCTGCACACTGTCCATTCCCTTGTAGTAATTGCGGTTCAGGCGGAAGACAAGCTTTATGGTGTCGCCGGCCTCATAGTCAAAGCCTTCGCTGTTGCGTCCACCCCACCAGAGGCAGGGCCACAGTGTCCGCCCTATCTGAAGTGTCAGCTTTATATTCCCCTTTGACGGATCCCCGAGTGTTATGATGTCGACGATCTTTGCTCCCGAGAAAAGGAAGACAAGAGGCTTGTTCGCCTCTCCGTAAGGCTCGAAAAGCTCCACGACTTTCATGAGGTTAAGGTTCATGTCATTTTCGCTTATCAGGGCATCAACCGGAAGACTTTCCTCTTCCTCGCCCCCGATATCCATCTTCATGACCTCTTCCTCAAGAGCCTTCTTGAAGCCCTCCTTGTTCTCAATCTTCATCGAGAAACCGCCGGCTCTTTTGTGCCCGCCGAAGTCTATGAAGAAAGATGAGAACTTTGACAGGAAATCGCGGCAGTTCAGGCTTTCCCTTGAACGTATCGATGCAGATATCCTGTCCCCTTCGCACCGGGAGAGCACGATGACTGCCGGGGATGATGTGAATTCATTGAGCGCACGGCTTGCAAGGGATCCGGTAAGGCCGCGAGGTGTCTTGCCTGTGTCAAGAAGAAGAAATTTGGAACCGAAAGACTCCAGCGAGGCCTTTGCATCCGATCGTGATTCATTCCATGCATCCTCACCTCTTTTCTGTCTCTCCTTGTTGAGGGAGAGAAGTTTCATGGTAAGATCGTACATTTCCTGCTTGTCCTCACTCAGTAGCAGATCAAGCGCGACCTGCGGACAGCCAAGACGGCCGGATGCGTTGATCACGGGAGACAGGTACCAGCCTATATCCTGTGCGCAGAGAGGATGGGAAAGAAGGTTCTGGGAAGAAAGCAGCTGGATGAGGTTTTCCCTCGGTCTGAGTGAAAGTTCCCTCAGGCCGAGTTTCACGAGTATCCTGTTCTCATCCACAAGCGGCATCATGTCCGCAATCGTACCGATTGCCACAAGATCCAGTATCCTTATGTATTCACGGCTCAGTGACGGGTACTTGTAAATGCAGCAGGATGTGAAAAGGGAGAGAAGCGTTTCTATCTCGCCGTATCCGTCCGCATATAGAGCCGCCCTGCTTTCAGTTGTAAGGGAAAAAAGGCTTTTTCCTTTTACCCGGGGTATCACTCTTTCAAGCTCGCCGCGCAGCTCTATGAGCGATATATCTGCAGAAGAGCCGAATGCGGCCTTCAGCTGTCTCAGCTCCGTGTCTTTGTCGAGAACCATTATGGGAATATTGCGGGTGAGCAGCCTGACAAGACGGCTTGAGGAAAAGTCAACGGCACGGTTGGGAAGCTCTTCCACTACCCTGTTCACAGGAACAAGGTTGTAAAGTTCGACTGCCTGGACGATTGTCGTCGTGTCCTCTCCCGGCCCCGGCTGGGAGTGAAGGAGAATGACGCGGCTCCTGTAAAGCGGAGTTGATGAAAAGCGCAGGGCCCATATGAGCTTTGAAGTGACGGCACAGCCGGCAAGATGCTCAAAAGGATAGCCGGATGAGGCGGCTTTCGGATTGATCACGGCAAGTGCGTCGGGAAGTTCCTCTCCTGCGATATGATGATCGGTGACGATCACATCTATGCCTGCCTGATTGAGCGCGTCTATTTCGGCATTGCAGCTGATGCCGCAGTCCACAGTGATGACCAGCGAAGCGCCTTCATCTTTTATTTTCCCGACCGCATCCATCGTAAGACCGTAAGGCTCGTCTCCCTCAGGCAGATGGACGAATACGCTGCCTCCCATGGAACGCAGTTCCTGTGCCAGCAGCGCAGCTGAAGTTATTCCGTCAGCATCCCTGTCTCCGAAAAGTGCGATGCTTTCCTTCTCGTCAAGTGCACTGGCGATCCGGTCAACAGCCTCCTCCATATCCCTGAAGAGGAAGGGAGAGTGAAGGTAATTCAGTCCTGATTCAAGGTAGAATCTGATCTCATCACCGGTAGTGATTCCGCGCCTGGCGAATATGCTTGCGCACAGAAAGCTGATATTGTATTTCTCGCACATCCTCCTCACTGTATCGGGAGCAGTTCTGTTCAGTGTATAGTTCATCAGAAAATTATCCTTAACCCAGATTGTCAAGTTCCAGCAGGGCTGCGGCACTTTTCAGGCTGCATGAATTGGCAAGATTATACCATCTTATGCAGTAGCGCATCAGCCGTGATGCCATATTGCCGCTGATGATGAAGGACAGTCCTTCAGCAAAGCCTGCCTCCTGCGAATCCTTTATGTAACGTCTGGCATTCACAGGCAGGATCATGACGGAATGCATGGTATCACAAAGTGAGCAGCAAGGACTAGCAATATCGGCAGAAAAACCGAGGATTTCCTTCTCTCCGTATGCCTTGCCGCATACCGGACAGCATGATAGCCCGGTGGCCAGTCCTTCAATGTCCACAGCTTTTATCATGAACTGGATGACGACATTCCTGTAGTTCCCGTCATCAAGGCTGTCAAGTGCTGCTGCAAGCAGGTCATACCATAGAGGGGCATCCTCCCCCCTCTGCATCAGGATGACCTCGCACATAAGCGATGATGCGAAAGAAGAAGCAAGGGAAGAAAGCGCATTCTCATGTATCGAAATCACATTGATATCGACAAGGCTCACCTGATGCCGTTCCTTGTTGTTGTAGACATGGAACACACCTTCGGTGCACAGGCTCGCCTTTACAGCCTTGCGGCTTTTCTGTGCACCGTAGACAATTACACGCCGCAGTCCCCACACGGGACTGAGCAGAGTCAGTATTCTGTCCCGTTCCCTGTAGCGTTCGCTTTTTATGACAATTGCAGGTGCGCTCTCGTTTCTGTCCATTCCAGCAAAGATGTTACTCCAATTTTCATCTTTGTTACAGCCGGGACTGTTTTCCATGCGCCGATTGTGTTATCTTCTCACATATGAGAAAAGGACTGCTTTCCGTCATTCTTGTTTTCATCTCTTCCCTTCTGTGTGCCGCATCGGTACGCGGAGTGAACATCGAAGATACTTTCGAAAGCACGGACAATCTGTCCCTTTTCTCTTTCACAGGTGATGCGGATGATGCATCATATTATGATGACGTGCACTTCTATCTTGTGACACAGGCTCCGGGAGATGAAGTCTATACATGGTTCGGCCATACCGGACTCATGATGGAAAGCCCGCATGGCAGCATCATGTTCGACTGGGGAACTTTCTCATTTTCTCCTTCATTCTATCTCGACTTCTGTTTCGGCAGGCTTTACTACATAGTCAATACAAACCGGGCAGATGCCGTCATAAACCGTGCCGTAAGTGAAAACAGAAAAGTCGAAATAACGGAGCTGCCGATGGGTGCTGCGGCGAAAAAAGGACTTATGGAGTTCCTTGCATACAACACAGAACCTGAGAACAGGAACTATCTCTATCATTACTATCTTGACAACTGTGCGACGCGTGTCAGGGATATTGTTGATTTCACAAGCGGCGGTGCTTTCAGGGCCTGGGCTGAGGGCATCATGACCGGCATGACATTCCGGGATCTTTCCACTCTTTACATGAACCGCAACTGGATCGTGAGCTTCACTCTCAATTTCCTTGAAGGCTCATCCATTGACAGACAGCTGAATCTGTACGAAGCATGTTTCCTGCCTGACGTACTGAACAGTGCGGTGAAAACATTCTACGCTCTTGATGACAATGTTGTTTCCCGGGGTGAGGAAGAGGATCTTGAAAGCCTTCCCCTTGTCCTCACTACTCTTATGATCTCGCTGTCCCTCACACTGATCCTTTTCCTCCTCAGGCATTTCGGACATGAAAGGCTGTACGGCCTTGTCTGTGCAGTAATCTGGCTTTATACAGGCATAGCATCATCGGTTCTTTTTTTCATGATGTTCTTCACGAACCATGATGTGACGTATTTCAACGAAAACCTGCTTTTCGTTAACCCTCTTGTCTTCATCATCGCATTCCAGAGCATTGCAGCAATATTCAGACCAGGCAAAAACAGAAAAGCCTCATTGCATATAGCCCGCATCCTTCTGATCCTTTCAGTGACGGATCTTGTGCTGAAAGGACTGTTTCCTCTTTCATTCATACAGAACAATGCTGCGGTGTTCGCATTCATCCTTCCGCTTTACCTGCTCACTGCCTTCCCTGAAAAGGAAGGAAACATCAGATCTCAGACTGAGAAACAGACTCACTGTATGAAAGCTTATCTGCAGCCAGTAGAATGAAGATCCGGCAGTCTGTTCCGCCGGATCTTTCTGACAGGAAACGAACCAGGCTGTGAACTTATGCCTGTATCAGACCGGCCTTGATCTTCATCACATCTTCAAGCGGAAGCTTTGTCACCTGCGCGATTTTCTCATCGCTCAGCAGATTTTCCGCAAGCAGATTCCTTGCAACTTCTGATTTGCCTTTTTCAATACCTTTCACGATCCCTTTTTCAATGCCTTCATTTTCCACTTCTTTCCATACCGAACTCATTTTCCTTTCTCCTGTCTCACTGTTCTTATATGCAGCCACCGCTTCCTTTAGCTCATTATAATGCATCTTCCCAGGATCTGTACACTTCAGGTCATATGCAAGCTTTCCCTCCGGTGTCCTCAGATCCATTACACTCGTGTTGAAATATATTATGTGATTCCCGTCATTATATGCACACCCGTCATCAAAGTACCTCTCAACCTCAACTATTGTCCTCTTCTTGTCAAAG
>CASDXQ010000023.1 GCA_949285145.1 uncultured Spirochaetales bacterium
TCTGACTTTCTCGTCCTTGAACATCTTCTCGCCCTTCGGGAAGTTGTACTTCTTGCCGAGGAGGAAACAGATGAACATGAAGCCGAGACCGAGACCGATGCCGGGTACAAAGCCTGCATAGAAGAGCTGTCCGATGGAAACACCGCCGCCTGCTGCAAGAGCATAGATGACCATGTTGTGTGATGGCGGAATGAGAACACCCTGACAGGCAGTGGTGACTGTAAGACCTACTGAGAACTCTCTGTCATAACCCTGCTTCTCCATCATCGGAATAACAACAGAACCAAGAGAGGAAACGTCGGCAACAGCAGAACCGGAGATACCGCCGAAGAACATCGAATCGAGACAGTTAACATATGCAAGACCGCCGCGGAAACGACCTACAGCAAGGTTTGCAAGATCAACGATCTTATCGGAAATCTGGCCGACAGCCATGATTTCACCCATTACGATGAAGAACGGGATAGCAAGCATTGTGAAGTTGCTGACACCGTCGAACATCATTCTGACAATCGTAGTCGGGTTGGTACCCGGAATAAGCAGCATTGACAGGAATGTTGAAATCAACATTGCAAATGTCACAGGTACTTTGATCATCATCAAAGCGAAGAAACCGCCGATGAGGATAATTCCAGCAAGAACATTAACATCCATCAGTTATTTCCTCCTTTGCCTGAAGCAAGCTCTGCCTGCTGTTCTTTTACGAGTTCCTGGTAGTCGATTTCCTTCTCACTGTAAAGAAGATCATCCGGATCAAGGATGTGGAACAGGAAAAGGAGAGAGTCAAATGTCATGATAAATCCGCCCATAGGTGCCGGGATATACTGAATCCATGTCGGCCAGCCTGTCATCGGAAGGAAACCGGGACGGAGACGTGCAATGAACATGATTCCATAATAGAAAAGCATGATACCGCAGATAAGTGTGGAAAGATCCACGAGGAAATCCATGACCTTTCTGGCTTTTCCGTCCTTAGGGAATCTGTTGTAGATGATTGTGACAGAGATATGCATATGGTCTCTGACACCGATAGCACATGCAAGGAAGGAGAAGAGCACGACAAGAAGGCGTGGAACTTCTTCTGCCCATGTGATACCTGAGTTAAAGCAGAAGCGCAGTATAACGTTCATGAAAACGGTACACAGCATGACGACAACGGCAACCTGTGCGATGCAAAGCATTATTCTGTGGCACCAGTGGTTGACAAGAATGATATAAGCCTTGGCAGGAACACCGTTTGGATAGTCTTTTTTGTTGATTACGAGCTTGTTCTTTTCCAGCCAAGCCCTAAACTTTGATTCAGAACTCATCCAATCCTCCATATATAAAATCGAATAAAGGGGAGAAACATCTCCCCTTTTTAATAAATGTCAGGGACAGTTCTGATTAAAGACCTGTGTTCATGATCTCTTCGATCATGTCCTCATAACCAGCACCATACTCTTCATAGATCGGAGCCATTCTGTCCTGGAATTCCTGGAGCTCTTCGGCTGTCGGCTCGTAAACAGTTACGCCTGCTGCAACAACCTTCTCACGTGAAGACTCTTCACGGAGTGCCCACTGTTCGATCTCATATTCCTGAGTTTCCTTAGCACATTCCTTGATGATTTCCCAGTCTTCTGCGCTTACCTTGTCGATAACTGCTTCAGAAGCAAGAAGGATTTCAGGAACTCTTGTGTGTCCGTCAAGGATGAAGTAAGGAGCTGCTTCATAGTCGCCCATTGACTCATATGTCGGCCAGTTGTTCTCAGCACCGTCGATTGTGCCCTGGCTGATAGCTGAATAAACTTCGTTAGGACCGATACCTGTAACACCGTTACCGCCGAGAAGCTGAACCATTTCAACCATCATTGCGTTGTTCTGGAGTCTGATCTTGAGACCGGCCATGTCAGCAACTGACTGAACAGGCTTTGTTGTATAGAAGTTTCTTGCACCTGCATCGTAGTAGCAAAGACCTACAAGACCGGAACCGGAAGCCTGAATCTCTTCAAGCATTTCCTGACCGATAGGGCCATTGAGAACTTCCCACATGTGATCGCCGTCTCTGTAGAGATAAGGAAGCTGAATAACGTTGAGTGCCGGAACATAGGAAGCAACAGGAGATGCTGAAACACGGGCAAAGTCAAGATCGCCGATCTGGAGAGCTTCGATAGAACCTGTTTCCTCACCATAGAGTGTACCACCGGAATATACATCGATTGTAACTCTTCCCTCTGTTCTCTCTGCTACGAGTTCTGCGAATCTGTAGTCAGCAAGAGTTGTCGGGTATCCTTCAGCGTGAACTTCTGAAAGTGTGAGAGTGACACTGGATGTCTCGCCTGTACCGTTTGCGAATACAGGAATCATCACAGCAACGAAAACGAAAAGTACACGGGTACAAGAAAAATGCACCTGCGTTTCATTATAGACACACTTACGGAGATTATGCAAATAAATTCTAATATATCAGTTGCAAAATTTTCGACATTTCCTGCACATTTTTTGCCATCTGCCCTTTTTGTCTTTCAAATAAGACCGATATAGACTGCAGTCAGAAAAAAGCCGGCCCTGTTTCCTATGTAGTCTCCCTCAGCACCAGTGAACAGTCTATCTGGATATTCTTCCTGTATGATCTGTCCTCAATTGCACGGGAGAGAATATCGGCACAGGCATTGGACAGCTCCCTGAGCTTCGTATCAACTGACGAGAGACGCGGATTAGTTATGAGAGCGAACGGAGAATTGTCTGTGCCGAAGAGAGCTATGTCATCAGGAATCGATAACCCCATATCGACAAGAAACCTGACACCTCCGGCTGCAAGAGTGTCAACGGAATAAAGTATTGCATCAACCTCCGGATACATCCTGACAAGCTCTTCCGTGGCGGCAGCACCGCCGCTGAAAGAATCCTCGCATCTGAGAATTTCACGGCTCCTCATGCCCAATTCACCGCATGCTCTTCTGTATCCGGCAAGCTTTTTCAGATTTGACGGAGTATCGTTATTGTTTATGAATGCTATATTCCTCTTTCCTTTATTATAAAGATGAACAACGGCATCATAAGCACCCTGCTCGTCATTGGAGACCACAGAGGATACATTGGGAAGATCAAGTATGCCGTTCTGCATCACGACAGGAACCTTCGGCATATAATTCCCGATTGCCTTCATGACTTCGTCATTCTGGAAAATTGAGCCGATGAGCACAAGCGCGTCGACACGCCGTGATGAGAGAAGCTTTATATAACCGGCCATTCCTTCCTTATCGCTACCGGCATTGAAAAGGAGTGAACAGTAGCCTTTCTCTAGGAAATGCTGCTCTATCATGTACGCACCTTCAATATGGTGCTGGTTACGGATATCGCTGACAAGGATGCCTATCATGCGGCTTGACTGGTTCACAAGACCCTTTGCGGCTTCGTTTATGGAAAAGTTCGATTCGCTCAGCGCTTTTTCAACCTTTTCCCTTGTCTTCGCATTTATGCCAGGCCGCTTATTTATTACACGGCTTACGGTACTTGCAGAGACGCCGACCTGCCTTGCGATATCATATATTGTCATACAGATATACTCCTTCAGCAAAAAATAAGGGCGGCATCACCGCCCTTCTCATTATCTTAGATATGTGAATCAGTTGTCAAATTCACTGAGACCTTCAATCGCATATGCTCTTACCGGGCAGGAGTCGAGTCCTATGATCGGAAGCGGTGCATATGACATGAAGAACACATCCTTCTTCAGCTGATCGAGGTTCTTGAGAACTTCGAGGAAGACAATGTTGTGTGCAAGCAGGATATCATGGAAAGGCTTCACATCCTCGTTGCGGTTCTCGATTGAGACACCGTCGCCGAAACCGATGCACTTTGCATTGTGATCAAGGAACCACTGCGCAGTCTCGCCGTTGACAAGAAGTCTCTTGTCCTCAGGTGTGTTTGTCTTTTCCGTGAACGGAGGAAGCTTGTGCGGACTGTCGATGATGACAATGGTGCCGTCCTTCATCTTCGGCAGGCAGTACTTGTCAAGCAGCTCTGCCGTGATGTAGCTGTTTGCGGGAGCATCGATATTCACGTAAATCGCACGTCCCATGAACTGAGTGAAAGGAACTTCCGCTACGCTCGGCCAGTTGTCATCATGATGATACGGGCATTCGCAGTGTGTGCCGAGGTGGCTGGTGAGGTCCATGATTGTATGATAATCAGGAATAGGTCCGCCTGTGTTGAAGCGGTAGAGATGACACCTTCTTGTCTCTGTCTTCGGATCAAGTGTCTTTGTCAGATCAACGATGCGCAGATTACCCATTGTGTAAACGCAATCCATTTTCATTCCTCCCTGGAAATATTTTCATCTTCTATTGCAATCGATTGCAATACTTATGCTTTGAGAGTACAGCGGAATATTAAACCTGTCAAGAGAAATTTAGCAATCGATTGCAAACAGATGATTGCAACTGATTCAGACTTCTGCAAGAGTAAGGCCTTCGGCAAAAGAGTAATCGATGTAACAAATCGAGGAATCATTATTGTTACCGCTGATCAGATCAAAAAGCAGCTTTGCGGCAAGCGTGCCTTTGTCGAGTGCGCTGTGCCTTACTGTCGTCAGAGTCTCTGTGAGTCCGAGATCACTTTCTATTCCGTCAAAACCGATTACCGATATATCCTGAGGAACCTTCACGCCCCTTTCCCTGAATCTCTGGATCATGCCCATTGCGACAATATCGGCAAGCACGATCACACAGGTGGAAGACAGAAGCCCCTCATCAATTATCCTGTCGGCACACTTCACGCCGGATTCAAATGTCGTCTCACACTCAAGTTTCGGCATCGAATCAAAATCAAGACCGTACTCGCTCATGGCCTGAGAATAGCCGATGAATTTCTCACGTGTGGTCGAATTGATCTTTGCCGGTCTGTCTTTGTATATATTCTGTCCGAAATATACAAAGATGAAACTGCGGTGTCCTTTTTCAAGAGCCCTGCCTATCTGCAGTTTTGCAGCGGCCCTGTTGTTTATATTCACGCTTGTGAGTTCAGGATCTTCTTCCCCGTCTATCACCACGATAGGCATATGACGCTGCCTCAGAACATCCTGGATTCCAAGGTCAACAGGAATTCCGATCGTGATGAACCCGTCAACCATGGCTGACTTGACAGCTTCCGATAACGAGGAGCGCAGAGGCGGGATTATATTCAATGAGTAGCCGTTCTCCTCACACACGCTGCCCACTCCTTTTATTATTCCCTGCATATGAGGATTGCTCAGGTTCACGGAAAGATGCTGCGGAAGAAGGAATCCTATTACATAATGCCGGCCGAGGGAGAAGTTTCTTGCCGTCGGATCAGGAAGATAATCCAGCTCACGGGCCGCCTTCATGACCATCTCATATGTTTCCCTGGTTATCTTGTGCGGTGCGCTGAAAGCATATGAAACGGTGGCCTTGCTGACCCCGCACTTTTCAGCTATGTTGCGCATTGTCGCCTTTCTCTGTTTCATTTCTTCCCCTTAAATATGCAAGATTATCACCTATTTAAGCACAATTCAGAATAATTCTACAGACCTGAGATACGGCTGCAGGAGAAAAAGTCCTCTTCCTTATGTATTGCGGCGGGAAGAGGACAAGAAATGAAGAAACCTATCTGATCTTCGAGTGCGTCAGAACGATTGAGGCCCGTCCCAGACTGACTTTGTATGCCATCTCCGTACTCTGGTCCATAGACGGGAACCTGCAGCTTTCATAGCCTCTGCCATCCAGAAGATTCTGACAGAGTCTGATCATGTCCTCAACGACATTCCACGAAAGCGGATGATAATTCACAAGGACATTCTCCCAGTCGGATTCCTGAATCGTGTGTCCGCCCCAGAAAATGAAGTCGGAACAGGCAGTCCTGTATTTATCATGGAAATATCTGAGCTTTTCAAGGTATTCACTGACACAAAGCGCATAATCATGGACAAGGAGGACGACAGTACCGGATCCGAAAGCATCCCCGGAGAATATGCGTCGTCCCTCCAGGTCAATCAGAACGGTGCTTCCGGGAGTGTGTCCGCCAAGATCCTCAGTCCTGAACGTCCTGCTGCCGATGACAATGTCTTCCCCGCCTTTAATATATTTTATGTTTTTCCCCTCAAGCTCACCTGCCCCATACATTTCCTGAAGCAGCGCCTTGTCTTTCCCAGGGAAAAAGACATTGTCGAATTCCCCCAGGTTGCCGATATGGTCGCTATGTCCATGAGTGATGATGACGCTCACAGGCTTATCCGTTATACAGCGGATGACCGGAAGAATTCCTCCCTTCACTCTTGATCCTGTGTCAATAAGCGCAGCTTCATCACCGCACTCGACAAGATAGAAACCGTCTATTTCTCCGACATATATGCTCCACAGTCCGTCCCCTTCATACTCCGCCCTTACCTGATCGCACTTGCGCTTTGAGCTGACGAAGCGCCACCAGTTTTCAGAAAACAAAGCATGAGCACAAGCCGAGACAACAGTATTGAAGCCGGCTTTTCTGAACATATAGGAAACATCTTTTTCATGTTTTGCACTGCTCGATATGCTGAATACCGGAATCTCATTGAAAAGTCTGTATCTTCTGTCGTAGTCCAGTTCATCCGCAATGACGGTAAATGATGAGAATGACCTCGGTACAGAACTCAGTATGTCCACCGCAGTGCGCACTCCTCCGTTTTTTGCAATCATATGCCAGGCGGAATTGTCTGACAGGACAGGGCCCAGATCCTTCTTGAACAGTGCAAGCACACCATAGTTGCACTTCGCTCCTTCTTCGATGAAAACCATATGAGCCGGCGTCATTGCCGATACACGGTTTTTCAGACTGTCCATTTCATCAGGATCGAATCCGGCGAAGCAGAACAAGGGAGTGTTTCTGTCATGGCAGATTGCCACCTCATAATAAATACCATCAGTGTATTTCATTTTTTCTCTCCATATCTCACTGCTTTACGGCACCGGCTGTGATACCGGATGTTATGTATCTCTGTGTGAACAGATATACGATGACAATAGGAATGATGGAAATAACCAGTGCTGCCATAAAGAGATTCCAGTTCGACTGCGTTGATCCCTTGAATATGTACATATTGACAGTGATCGTTCTGAGCGCGGAATCGCTTATCAGGATGCTCGGCATAAGAAAATCATTCCATGTCCAGAGGAAGAACAGCACGACAATCGTGACCGTAGTGGGCAGGACAAGAGGAAAATAAATCTGCCATATCAGTCTCAGCGTACCGCATCCGTCGATGGTGGCAGCCTCCTCCAGTGAAAGCGGTACCGTTTTGAGGAATCCGAAATATGTGAATATACCAAACGCACAGTGAAAGCCGGAATAAAGAATGATGAGTGTGATCAGGCTGTTGTTCATATTGAGGTTCGTCATCATCACAGACAGTGCGATCATTATTGTATGGAACGGTATTATCTGCCCGAGAGAAAAAAGAAGATAGAATCCTGTCTGTTTTTTTCCTCTCAGATGGGAAATACCGAATGAGGCAAAAAATGAGATTATCGTACAGACGATAACCGTGCAGATGGTGACGAAAAGACTGTTCCTGACTGCGACACCGTAATTCATCAGGCGTGCTGCTTCAGCGAAGTTACCCAGATAAAGGGACTTTGGCAGCGTGACAAATGATTTGATGACCTCGTCATATGTTTTGAATGAGTTCATCACCAGAATGAAAACAGGAAGCATAAAAAGAATGCCAAGTACAAAAAGAACAATGCTGGATGCTTTTCTCTTTCTCATCAGTATTCAACCTCCTTTTTTGATGTAATACGCAGCTGTACGATTGTCACGAGTGCGACAAGCAGGAAAAGGACAACCGATTTCGCACTTCCCATTCCCATGCGGTAACGTATGAATGCTTCCTGATAAATATTCAGCGCAATTGTCTGTGTCGTACCGAACGGTCCGCCGTCAGTAAGCGCGAAAGGAATATCGAAAGCCTTGAACGCGCCGGCAATTGAAATGAAAAGGTTGATGGTTATTGTAGACATGAGAAGAGGAACCTGAACTTTCGTAATGCTTTTCACACCGGTGCATCCGTCCATCTCCGCAGCTTCGATCAGTTCTGAGGGTATCGTCTGGAAACCTGCGATATAAATCAGAAGGGAAAAACCCAGGCTCTGCCATACTGATACCACGATGATAGTGAATGTCGCATGTGAAGTCTCTCCGAACCAGCTTATGCTCTTCAGCCATTCAATATTGAAAGTCTGTGCAAGTGACGGCAGGACCCAGGCGAACATCACATACCATATGAAAGCGACGAGAACCGAACTTATGATATTCGGGATGAAAAAGAATGCACGTGACACGCTTTTGCATCTCACATCACTCTTTGACAGGAAATATGCGAGAATGAATGCCAGCAGGTTGCTCAGCACAACAGTGGTCACTCCGACCTTCACGGTGAACCAGAGCGTCCTGAAAAAATCGGCATCACTGAATATTTCAATATAGTTTCCCAGTCCGGCGAAATTCTTGATACCGGACATGAGGTTCCAGTCATATGTCGAATATGGAATTGTCCCGAAGAAAAGAGGTATCAGCAGGGCAAAGGAATAAAAACAGAGTGCCGGAAGGATGCATAACAGATAGATTATCGTTTTTTTCTTCATAGAACCCCCGATAGAGTCCCGGGCATGCCTTCCTTAACATGCCCGGGGACAAAAGTAGCTGTTAGAATCAAATGAAAGTTTTATATGCTTCATCAAGCTCAGAGAGAACTGTAGCCTGATCTTTGGCTCCGAATACATATGCCTGGAAGATATCGCCGGAAACGACATCGAATCCGTTTGCAAACTGCTGGTAAACCCATGGTACCGTATTTCCGGCATCCGCATAGGCAAGATAATCAGCATATGCCTGACATTCGAATGTGAAGTTGAACGGCATCGCAGGTGGTGCTGAACCGATTTCATTGGACATGATTGCAACGTATCCGTTCTCAAGAGACCCGTCGCTGAGGAAATCGAGAACCTCCATTGTGGCTTCCTGGTTATCCGGCTTTGCATTGACGACAAATACCTGTCCTACGTCAACAGCAAGCTTGTTTCTCTCGGGATTCTCACTTACCGGAACCGCAAACAGTCCGATGTCAGGCGGATTTGAAATATTATCAAGTGCGGAAAGTGAGAATTCGCCTGAAATGAGCATTGCGGCGCTGCCGTTTGCAAGAGCGTTGTAGCCTGATGTTGAGTCCATATCCTTATAGTTGGCACCTGAATACTTACTGAGGATATCTGCAAAGGCGAATACATCGTCAATTCCCTCAACATTGAATGTACCCTCCCCGCTGTTCAGACTGTCAATGAAACCCGGAATGTCATCCTGTACGACAGTTGTAAGAAGGATGCTGAAGAGATGCTTCAGTGTCCATGATTCCTTGAATGTGGAAGCAATCGGCTGATAGCCGTTTGCCTGAAGGGTCTCGCACACCTGAATGAATTCACTCCTGGTGGTCGGCACTTCAGTGATTCCGCAGGCTTCGAAGATGTCTCTGTTGTAGTATACGCCAAGGAATTCATAGTTTGCAGGATAACCGTACACTTTTCCATCATATGAAGCGGATTCAAGGGACTCAGGATATACCTCGCTTACAAACGGGGCATCAGAGAGATCCTGTATCCTTCCCGCCTGAGCGAAGGTTTTCACCTGTGCATACGGAGTCAGCAGATAGATATCCGCAAGATCGTTCGCAGCTGTCTTGGCTCCCAGATAGTTGGAATAGTCTCCGGACTGAACCTGGAAATTGATGTCGATATCAGGATGTGACGTCTCAAACTCGGCTTCAGACCTTTCGAGTCTGTCACCGCGGTCTGCAGCCCAGAGAGCAACCGTCACCTGAGTGCGTCCGTCACTGCTTGCCGACTCGGAACTTCCGTTAGCGAAAACGCTGTTCAGAGCCAGAGCCGCAATGAGTGCAAACAATAAGACTTTTTTCATTGTATTTCTCCTTTTTGGTTAATTTAACCGGTTAAATGAACCTAGAATCTTTATCTCACAGGTTTTTCCAACTGTCAAGAAAAAATTTTCACTTTTTTTCCCGGCACTAAAGAGACTTTCTTACGGCAATAAAAAGGGGCAGGCTCAGCCTACTCCCAGATCTGTATTGTCGATGAGGATTTCCGCCTTGCGGCTCTTTCTCAGGGAAGGTACGATTTGTCTTATGAACGCATCGGCAAGTTCATCGTCCCTCTCCTCATGCGAGGAATTCGGGCAGAAGAGATTGACCGAATAATAATCAAAGAGTCTTTCGGCAGTTTCCACCGATGATTTTATATCTTCAAGTGTCTGCCCCTTCACCCCTGCAAGAAGACATATACCGTCAAAATACCTGCGTATCTCTTCTGCTGTAACATCCCGTCCTATACCTTTTTTCCATTTCAGCCTCAGGTCGGGATTGAAAGTTTCAACGCCCACCCTGTAATGCACCCGGCAGTCAAACTGCTCTGCAAAGCCGGCAAGGGAATTACGATACATCCAGTGAGCCTCAAACCAGAGATCCTTTATCCCTTTTTCCTTGACTGTCGCAGAGATCCTGCCGAGTGTACGATCATCAAGTTCCATCGCAGAACCTGAGTTTATGATATCGAGAACGCCGTATTTTCCGCTCACCATATCAAGAACAGACTCATTAATGGCAAACGGATCGGATGAAGTATCAAGATAATAATCACAGAAAGTGCATTTCCTCCATGCACAGCCTGCACCCTGAAGCAGAAGGAATTCCCTTTTCAGGCCCGAGTCAATTGTGCTGTAACGTACCAGTCCGCTCATAGGAACTTCCTTTTCAAAAGTCCGATCACGGCATATGCAAGAGGAGTGCCGGCCACAGCCTCGATCAGTATTTTAGCCGCATACTGCACGATGATCATTGACAGGAGATCTGCTGCAGGTGTTGTCCCTGCGAATGCAATGATAACGAAAAACACAGTGTCAAAGACATATCCCACGGCAGAAGATGCTATCGTCCTCACCCACAGCAGTTTCCCGTCTTTCTGCTTTTTCTTTATCCAGACAAGCACCTTTGCATTTGCCAGCTGTCCCAGAAGAAAGGAAATAAGGGAAGCTATGACAATACGCGGCACATAGGTGTAAATCACGGAATATGCCTGCTGGACAGGTTCCATGTAATCAGGATAAGGCAGCACAACACCGATTGAGGTGAAGATGACAAGCATTGCATTGCATATGAATGTCAGGTAAATGACCTTGCGTGCCGTCCTGTATCCCCATACTTCTGCCAGCACATCCCCTGCCATGTAAGCAAAGGGAAATGTGATTGTTCCTGCATCAAAAAGCGACAAAGATCCGATTGAAATGATCTTGACTGCCATCAGATTGGCAACGAGATAAAGAGTGACCAGAAAAGCTGTGATTACGACAAGCGGTGAGAAATCGCCTTTCCGGTTTTTTGAAGGGTTTTCCGAGACCTTGTTATTCATGAGGATGGACTATAGCATAATTGCACTTCTGATGGCCGGCTGTTGTACAGGATATGGATTACATATCCCACAAGGTGAAAGTTCTAGCTTATCAACCATCCATTCATAGGGAGCAGTAATATCAACACGGTTTTCCTCTTTCATATTCACGGCGAAACGGCATGAAGGCAAATGAAATTTATCACTGTCTCTGCTGTATACATAAGCCGTTGCACCAGGAAGAACGGATGTGTCAATTGGACTTTCCCCGTCATTTGCCCAGTTATCACCTGTCCGGTAATCAATGGTTATTCCAGGCTGTTTATTCATCATATAAACAGCAAAATCAATATCATCGCATTGCATGCAGTCTGCTTCATAAATAACACCATGACAGAAAAGATTATCTTCATAGAAATCAGGCGTCACCCTGACAAGCACCTGATGCATCACCCCGCTTTCCGAACCGTTATTTTCTTTCATATGATCCGCAACAATATTTTCAAAAGGCAGATTGCCTTCTATGTTGAAAAAACGTGTTCCGGCAATCAGAGCACGCGCTTCCGCGTTTATTCCGCTGAATTGATGGCCCAGTGTATGACATCGATTAAGAAGATACCCGCCGGATACTATCGAATATGAATTATTGACCCAGCCGGTTGGAGTTACGGAACTGATACTGCCTCTTTCCTCATCTGGAAAATGCTCATAATCAAATAAGCCTTGTGTAACACCTACACGACCAAATTCATCAAGCTCAGACAGATATATATAATATCTACCTCCATTCCAGTCATCTTCAGCAAATTCCGGCTGATTATCATTATATTGAATGAATGCAATGTCATCATCGATTGGAGTTGAAATTATATCCGCATGATTCTGAAATGCCGCGATGCCGGAACTTGAAATGCTTTCCCCATCTTCTTTTTCAGGAAAAAACATATCAGGGCTGCAGGATGCAAACGAAAACACAAAAACAGATACAATTGCCAGTATTTTCATTACCTCAGCGGTCTTTCTCAGCATTTCGCATAAACCTCCTTTGTGATCTTCTCATGCGAGTTTCCCGTGAATTCAGATGAGGAAACCCTTTTCCAGCCATGAAGATAGGGGTTGTATTTCACATCTGACGGATAATGCCTGTTCCATCTGTAGACGATCAGCCGGTTCAGAGGAAATGATGAAAAATCTTCCGCTTCGAAGAAAAAAACGGCATCAGAAGGAATTTCATCCGGCAGCGGACAGATAATTTTTTTCCTTGCATCATCCGGAAAAATATCATAGCTGTATTCAGATACATACAGATTATCCCCTTCACCGAGGCCCATTACAATGTCATCAAGCATCACTCTGTCTTTCGACAGTCTTCTGCCGAAAAGCGAATATCCGTATTTTTCATCAACCGCTATTATTCCTGTACACACAACGCACCTCCCATATGAACAAACAAGAAGAAAAGCAGAATGTAACAAAAATGAAAAAATTAATATCCAACGTGAACAAACTTTCACATCCACACACTTCCCAAGCATTCCTATTTACATATATTATTACGGCTTATGAATAATACAGTGGGAAAGAAAACAAAGGACAAACTGAAAAAACTGGGAGCTTTTCTTGAGGAAAAGCACGGTATTTCACTTTACAGGGCAATATCTGTGAGCGAATCGAAAATCAATGATATTCTCAGCGGAAAGGAAGAACCGACAAGAAAGATATGTGCAAAAGTCGCCGCATACTTCTTCATCCCGCTTGAAAGCCTCATTGATGATGACAAAGAGCTTCCCGATCTTGAGAAGCTTCCGCTTGATATGGATCTCATTTCCATCCAGAGAAATGACATCGAGAATGACATCGAACGTCAGAGACAGAGGCATTTCATCTCAAGAAACTGGAAAATGATAGGCTACAGAAAGAGAATAAAGCTCATTCTCTCCGTGCTTGTCATAGCTGTTCCGCTTATTGCCTACATCATCTTCTGTGCAAGCGAAGTGCTTGTCGAGAGAACAGGCGATCTGCACAAATACAAGATCGGAAGCGACGGACTCTCATATGATAAATATGATCCGGTCCAGGTGAAATACCATGATGATCTTGAAAGCACATCGAAAGCCAATAACCCTGATGCTTACTATGTCGAAGTCACAGTCGGCGCCGTTCTCGAGAAGATCAAGAACATCGAATCCGCAACCTCGTCATATGAAGGCAGAATGCAGCTGTACTTCAAATTCGACAAGGATGAATTCAGGGAAATGTTCCGCCATTATGCCAGAAATGTGCTTGCCGACCAGATCATCACCGACTACTATGCGGAAAGCGGAGAGACACTCCCCGTACAGGCATTCTCATATGACGAATGGATCGATGAGCATTACGACTATTTCGAATACTGGGTCGACACCCATGACAGGGAATATTATCCGGGTGAGACACCTTCAAACGTACTGACGGACAAAGAGACAATGTTTGTGATCGGCAACGGAGAGTTTGTCCCTGATACGCTGGGAACGCTGAAGGAACTTGAGGAAGTGCAGTATTACGATGAGGAAGGAAAGCTCAGGACAATGTGCTACCAGAAGATAAGATTCAGCGCAAAATTTGAGAAAGCATTCGACAGCGTGCGCTATCCTCTGGATTCCGTCCAGTTCAAGATGTATATCCTGCCAACCATGGATGCCGATTACATACGCTATGTGCCCGATACCTCAACTGACAGCGAAGGAACACTTGTAAGCGGCTTCACGCCCTACTTCGGTGTCACATCAGGCTACAGGCTCATCAACGAGACAGATGAGATGAAGAATTTCACTCTGCGTCTCAACTATTACTATGACACGAATAACGATCCGGCTGTTCATTTTGAGGACTCGGTGAGAACGCAGCTTGAGATCATAGTCAGGGCAAACCGTGCCGGAATGTCGCTCTTCCTGCAGGCTTTCATAAACCTCTTCAGCGTCGTGATCTGGATCATAATCGCATTCTACAGCCAGAGCTATACCGGCGAAGACAGCATAGGGATGCTCGGTACAGGCCTTTTCGGCGTAATATCTTCCATGCTCGTCGGTCTCTCGATGGTATCTGATGCGGGAATCTTCTCGCTTATCACGATGATCAATATTTTCACACTCGCCGTCATCATGATAATGACATACCAGTCCATTGCGGCAAAGAGGGCCCAGGTGAGAAAAGACAAAGTGCTTATCGCATACAACGGCATAAAGCTGAGAGTTCTTTTCGTGATCCTCACACTGTGCACCGTGGCGATGTTCATCGCAATCCCGGCAATGGCCTACATGTGGGGTGTATGATCAACCTTTTTTATGGAGAAAACCGTTACAGGCTGTCCGGCGCGGCAGCCTGTTTTCGTTTCATCCACACATGAAAAACATATTTTTTCCACTTTAACCGCAGTTTTCCATTTGACAATCAGTACCGGCATGTTGTTAGATGGCACAGGGTGTATTGAGAAAAATGGGAAAAATGGAATTGAGGCAGGAACATCTCCTGCAGGAAACAAGAGAAAACATATGTCTGATCAACGGTTCATATTATGCCACCGGTCATGACGGCAGAGGGCTGTATGAACTGGTCGATCCGAAGATCGCATATTTTGAAGGCGAAGGCCGTCTTATTGACGAGAGCTTCCGGCTGTCAGGAAAGAACACACCGGAAGCGGAAATAACGGCAAGAGTGAAAGAACTCGGAAATCAGTTCTGAATGCCTTTCTGATCAGGAAGCATTCCTGAGAGAAGCACTTTCATGCGCTTCAAGCCATGAAGAGGTCCTCAGCGCGACATTCTCCTGAAGATTTCTGAAAAAGAACTGATAATCGTAAAGATGATATACCCCGTCGGGAAACAGTGAGCTGCTGTAATCGGAAGGGTCGACGTCTGTTACCCTGAGCGTTCCCCTCTCGGGATCAATGTAAGCACCCGTAAGATGGGGCATTTCAGATGTGACTGCACCTGAATAATCCGTGAAGCAGGCTCCTTCATTAAGTGCTCTGTCAGCATATGTGCTGTCCGTTTTCCAGTTCAGGGGATTTATTGAAAGAGTCCTCACCCCCTGCGGCACTATGATTGAAGTGTCAATATTCTCCGCTTCACTGTTGAATGAGATGATCACTCCTGTATCATCATCACTCTCTGCCATCTTCAGATGCGGGTATTTTTCAAGATCCTCTTCTGTCACCTTCCATCCTATGCAGTAGGCTGCAATGAGCCGGTCCAGAAGATCCTCATCATCAAAGTATTCTTCAAGCAGCATCAGCGCAAGCTGTGCACCCTGCGAAAATCCGGCAAGGATGAACGGACGTCCGTCATTCAGGTTGTTGATGTAGTAGAGGAAGGCATCTTCAACATCACAATAGGCAGTTTCGAGATGTCTGCCCTCTTCAGCAATCATCTTTTCGTATACAGGGAAAGTCATCTGCCTGTAGAAAGGGGCATACATCACAGTCACATCTTCATATATTCCCCTCTCCATATTCAGCGCACCGGTGAAACTTGCCCTGAGCTCCTCATCGGAAACATCCATGTTCAGGTTGCCTTCGCTGCCCATATCGACAGTCGGGCAGATCAGAAAGAGATCGGCAGGCCTGTCATCCCCCTCGGCAAAGTACGCCCATGAGGAGGGAGCTGAATAATCGATTTCCCCGATGCTCTCAGCGGATGCACAGGAAACAGCAATGATCAAAAACAGCATCACCGGTAAAAAAATATTCCTGATTGTTTTTCCCATCTGTATACCTCCCTCATACCTCAAAAAAACAGGAAGTGCCGCAAAAACAGCACTTCCATCTCACATCAGTTTTCCGATGAGATATCGAAACCGAAATACTTTTCCGATATCTTTCTGAGTTTTCCTTCCTGTCTCATATTCTCAATCGCTTCATTCACCGCAGCAAGGAAGGATGCGTTGTCCTCTCCCTTTCTTACAGGAATGGAAACTTGTGAGGCATCCTCGGTAAGGGCAGCAATTTTTATGGGCGCATCCGGATGGGCCTTCATATAGTCATAGAAAGTAACTTCGGCATTCAGTGTGGCATCAACACGTCCGGCTCTCAGCAGTTCGATGGTCTGTGCAAGATCATCGACTCCGGTTGCGGTGGCACCATAGCTTTCCGCAAGGGCTGCATATGTGCTTGCCAGTGTATTTGCTGTGGTTTTGCCGTCAAGATCCTCAAAGGAAGTTATTTCATCGTTTCCATCCTGCACGATTATCGCCGTGCGGATGTAGCCGTAGGGAACGGAGAAATCATAAGTCTCTTCTCTTTCCGATGTGACCTCGACACCGTTTGCAACAATATCGTAGCGCCGGGAGTTAAGACCTGCGAAAAGGCCGTCCCACTCGCCTTCGACGAACTGAACATCAACACCGAGATAATCGGCAATTCCCTGTGCGACCTCAATGTCATAGCCGACAAGCTCGTCATTCTCGTCATGGAATGTCCATGGAGCCCATGTGCCTTCAGTCGCAACTATCATGTACCCTCTCTCCTGAATGCGGGAAAGAAGATCTCCCTCCTGCGTGCTTTCATCCCGGCTGCAGGAAACAAGTGCAAGACACACAAAAAGCATAACGCTGATTATTTTTATTATTCTCTTCATACTCTCTCCAATGAAAGGAAATCACGGACCCTGGCCTCCTTCGGATTTGAGAAGAACTCATCCGCATTTCCCTTTTCTATCACAACGCCGTGATCCAGGAACACAACCTGTTTTGAAACACTTCTGGCCAGTTCCATTGAATGGGTCACCACAAGCATGGTCATTCCCTCATCTGCAAGCATCTTCATTATCGAGATGACCTCCGCCGCAAGTTCGGGATCAAGCGCGCTGGTGGGCTCATCAAAATAAACGATTTCGGGGTTGGATGCAATAGCCCTTGCAATCGCAACCCTCTGCTGCTGTCCCCCTGAAAGCTCAGAAGGATAATGCGAGGCAAGCGACGCGCTGATTCCAACCTTGCTGAGCGTGGCATAAGCAATGTCCTCTGCTTCTTTTCTCTCTTTCTTTCTCACAACCACAAGGCCTTCCATCACATTCTCAAGAGCAGTCCTGTTGCGGAAAAGGTTGAAGTTCTGGAAAACAAAACCTGTCCTTTTTCTCACCTCAGCCTTCTCTTTTCTGGAAATGCTGTGCATATCATACTTTCTGCCGGCGAATTCCATAACCCCGCTGTCTGCATTCTCAAGGAAGTTGATGCACCTGAGCAGAGTCGTCTTACCCGCTCCGCTGGGTCCGATGAGGGATACCACATCACCTTTGTTCACACACAGGCTCACACCTTTGAGGACTTCTGTACCTTCAAATGTCTTATGTACATTCTCAACACTGAGGATCATATTCTGTACCTCCCGAGTTTCTTCTCTCCCCACCTCTCAATACGTGTGAACACCGTACAGAAAACAAGGTATATGACACCCACCTCGATATACAGGATGAGAGGTTCATATGTACGTGCGACTATCCTCTGTGTAGCCATGAACATTTCAGTCACCGTTATGTTGGCGGCAAGGGATGTATCCTTGATCATTGAAATCACGGAATTGCCCAGAGACGGGAATGCTATCCTCAGAGCCTGCGGAAGCAGGATGCGCCGCATGATCTGCATATAGGACATACCTATGCATTCCCCTGCCTCCATCTGTCCGGAAGGCACGGCTTCCAGCCCTGCCCTTATCGTTTCGGCACAGTATGCGCCTTCGTTTATCGAAAAGACTATTACCGCAGCAGGAAAAGGATCAAGCAGAACACCTATGCTTGGAAGACCGTAAAAGACGACAAAAAGCTGCACCAGCAGCGGCGTGCCTCTTATGACCCATACATAGAATCTCGTGATTTCCTTAAGGACCTTCACATCCGCAAACTGTATAAGAGCAACCGCGATTGCGATCACAAGGGCAAAAGCGAAAGAGATCACAGTAAGCGGGATGGTTGCCGTGAGGCCGGGTATCAGGATATTGAAAAATGAGTCGGTTACCAACTCAATGATGCGTTCACTCATTGAACATGCTTCTCCCATTAACTCATCTATATATACTGAAAAACTTAGCCAAAAACAATATAAAAGAAATGTTAATTTCTGACATTATGTCAATATTGAGAATCAGCTATCCCGGACAAGATGACATAGGAATTCCGGTCATGAAAACAAAAGAGGAACCATGTACGGAGGATACTTATCCATTTCATCTGAAAATGAACAGTTTTTTGGATGAATTATTATAGATTTTGCAATCCTTATCTTGAAACGGTTCTTAAATGCATCCAGAGATGTTGTCGTGTAGTTTTTTGATGATTTCACTTCAACAGGGAATATTTTGAAATTCAGCTTGCTTTCATTGGAAAGCAGGAAGTCGATTTCAATATCATTTCTTTTCTTCTCGGTGCTGTAGTGCGTATAGTAATACAGCTTTCTCCCTTTCGCCGTAATCATTTGTGCTATGACGTTTTCATAGAGCATACCCTCGTTAAGGGAAAGTTTACCGTTCATTATTGCATTATAGAGAGTGTTGTCAGATAGTTCGTTCTCCGAAAAAGCAAGGCTTACAAGCAGACCCGTATCGCACAGATAAGCTTTCACCCTGCTTTCATCAATATTAAGTGCAAACCCCACAGAAGGGTCATTACACAAGTAGCAGAGATTGCATATCATGGAATCTTCAAGCCAGTACAGCGGTTCGTCATATTTGCTGAATCTTCCATTATCGTCAATCTCGGAGAGGACTATCCGTTTCTCATGTTTTGACAGTGCTGCCGGAATATGTTCGAAAACCGCTGAGACTTTTGAACTGTATTTCTTTGCAGCTTTTCTGATGTCATCACGGTAAAGATTGAGAATGTTCCTTTTTTCTATGTCTGCTGCATTAAAATCTCTGTGATTGGAGAAAAAGGCATTCACAGCCTGCGGCATCCCTCCTACCAGCATATATTCACGGAAGATTCTCATGGCCATTTCATGAACCGTTCTGTCAGGGACTGTTCTCTTCTGGTAGCAATCACTGATATGGTTCCACAGGTTTTCCGCTCCTTCAGCCCAGATGAACTCTTCGAAATCCATAGGATACATTCTTATTTTCTCTTCTTCGGATGGTATGACTATGTTTTCGACATTTTCTTTTATTGAAATGAGAGATCCGGTTGAAATGATGTCATAGCGTCCATCCTTGACAAGATACTTCGTAGATTCTCTTGCCTTTGGGAATCTCTGGACCTCATCGAAGATTATAAGGGATTTTCGAGGGTACATCCTGACAGGGAAATTAATCAGAAGGTTCTGGTAAAAGAGATCAATATCGTAAAGATATTCAAAGGCATCAAGGATTCTCTTCGATGCGTTTGCAAAGTCAATAATGATGTAAGATTTATATTCATTACGTGCAAATGATTCGGCAACTGTGGATTTCCCGACCCTTCTTGCTCCTTCTATCAGGACAGAGGTGCGGCCGCCTGATCTTTTTTTCCATTTTAGCAGTTTATCATAAACTTTTCGCTTGAATTCCATGCTTATCCTGTAATTCTCCGTATTTGAAGTATATAGGATCACACGCAATAAGCAAAGTATTTTTTCTTAAAAACATACACAATACGCAGAGTATTTTTTTCTAAGAACCTACACAACACGCAAAGTAAATTCTATTTTTTGACTGTTCTCACTGCCATGAAGGAAGGGATGTTCAGCTCATGCAGCAGTCCGTATCCGTTGGTATCCTCATAGACATCAGTCAGAGTGAATCCAGCACGAATGAGTCCTCCTATCTGCTCTGAGAAGGAATGTGAGAACTGAAATCCGTCTTTCTCCTTATACAGTTCAGGATTCTCAAGAGGACTGAACGGAAGAGAGTGCACAATACGGCCTTCATCCTCAGGATCACTGATGTAGTTGACATCACTCTCAAGAGCAGTCATCATCACTCCGTTTCTCTTCAGCACACGGCTGCATTCAAGGAAAAGCGGTTCAACTTTCTCAATGTAGCACAGCGAAGGCGGGTTGAAGATCATGTCAAAGCTCTCATCCTCAAACGGGAGCGGCTTCGACATGTCGGCCTTGACGATATCAACATCGTAGCCTTCCCGCTTTGCGACCATGCGTTCAGCTTCAAGCTGGTCATCGTTGTAATCCAGCACTGTGCATATGGCACCGAGTGCGCTGAATACAGGAATCTGCTGTCCTCCGCCGGATGCGAGGCCGAGGATTCTCACGCCTTCAAGCGACTGGGGAAACCATGAATGGGGAACCGTCTTTACAGGAGTGAGGAAAACATCCCATATACCATTCCTTGCATCATGGCAGACACTGCTGTCCACAGGAACTCCCCACTTCCAGCCATCTTCCTTGATCCATTTTGATATAGTCCTCGCATTCACATCCTGATACAACATGAACACCTCGCTTCATTCATGAAGGCTGAATCTGCTTTACATCTGCTATTCTTTCTTCTGATGTCCAGAAGAGAGAAAACACCGTGGTAGATTTCATCTTCATCTTCAACATCGATCATAAGCCATTTCTGTCCGTTTCCAGAAGGTGTTTTGAGATATATTTGAGACATAATCTGAAAGCTCATCAATTGAGGGGCACCTTGTATTATCTTCAATTACCGTCATACATTTCCTCTCTGAACATAGACGAAATTATTCTACCGTTTCCTGCCGTATTTTCTTTCTCTGTCATCACGATGCTTTCCTTTTCCTGCGAAAGACCTTCCTGCTTCATCATTCTCCGGCGCCTTCGTAAGCAATGCAACGCTTTCAACATGACTTGTACGGGGAAACATGTCCACGCCCTGAATGCGTCTCACATAATAAGAGCCGAAATTCTTCAGATACCTTATATCCCGTGCCTGAGTCTCAGGATTGCAGCTTATATAGACAATCTTTTCAGGCCCCATTTTTATCAAAGAAGAGAGGAATCGCTCATCGCAGCCGCTGCGGGGAGGATCGAGGAAGGCAGCATCGAACTTCACTCCCTTCTTCGCAGCCTCCTTGCAGAAAAGGGAGGCATCAGCAGATACGAAATCGACATTCTCTATACCGTTGAGACGGGCATTTTCCTTTGCGATTTCCACGGCGGCACTGTTTTCCTCAACTGCGATCACCCTGCCCGCCTTTCCTGAGGCGATCAGGGCGATTGTCCCTGTTCCGCTGTAGGCATCAAGCACTCTTTCCTTCCCTCTGAGTCCTGCCATTCTCATCGCGGTCTCATAAAGGACTTCCGTCTGGCTTCTGTTGATCTGAAAGAACGAAGACGGAGTTATCCTGAAATGAAGGGTGCAGATTTCATCTTCAATGTAACCGTCACCGTAAAGGATCCTGATATCATTATCAGAGAGGACCATGCTGGTCTTCTCATCATTCAGCTGCCAGGCAACTGTCTTTACTTCAGGATGCTTCTGAACAAGCGCACATGCGAATTCCTTTTTCCTTCTGAAGCGGTCAGTGCCGAAAACAAGGGTCACCATCACCTCATTCCTGTTGTGGGCATGACGCAGCAGCACGTGTCTCAGGTCCCCTGTCCTCCGGTCTTCATCATAAGGAGCCAGGGAGAAACTTTTCATGAGGGAGCGCACCGAGGCAAGGATTGAGGATGCACCTTCAAACTCAAGGCGGCAGCCCCTCAGTTCAATGACATGGTGCGTGCCTTTTATGTAAAGTCCGCTGACAATCCTGCCGTTTCTCTCTCCTATGACAGCCTGCACCTTGTCACGGTAGTGCTCCACGGATCGGCACGGTATGACTTCAGGCACATCAATGTAGAAAAACAGTTTCTTCAGATAGTCTCTCTTGAGCTTAAGCTCAATGGAATACGGCAGATTGGCATAATCGCAGCCGCCGCATCGGCTGCCCAGCGGGCACCATGTCTTTTCCTTCAAATTCTCTTATCCCCCTTGTCCATTGAAGAGAGTACTTTCCTGAACTGGATAAAGAACAGGACGCCGGTGAATGTCACGGCAAGAGTATCGGCAACGGGTTCTGCAAGATAGACGGCCATTGTCTGATTACCCCTGAAAATGAATGGAAGAATGAGTATGAGCGGCATGAGGAGCACGAACTTCCTCCTCACCGCGACTATAATCGAGCTTTTCGCGTTTCCTATGCTTGTGAACGTCATCTGGCAGGCGATCTGGATACCGAAAAGGAATGTTGCCGCCATGTACAGCCGCAGCGCAGGAGCGGTAAAAGCCTTGAGTGCCTCATCCGATGTGAACATCGAAGCAAAGGCGGACGGAAAGAGTTCAACAAGCAGCCACAGGAGACAGGAGAAGAACAGGGACGCCTTGAGAAGGGAGAAGTAAGCCGCTTTCACCCTGTCCCGGTTACCGGCTCCGTAGTTGTAGCTTATGATCGGCTGTGCTCCCTGTCCAAGTCCCTGCAGAGGCAGCATGGCGAACTGCATTACGGACGAGAGGATCGTCATTGCCCCGACAGCTATATCGCCTCCGTAGTTCTGCAATGATGCATTGTAGCAGACATTGATCACGCTTTCGCTTGCCTGCATTATGAAGGTGGCAAGACCGAGGGAAAGGGATGGCAGCAGTATGTTTTTCTCAATGCGGAAATAGCGCTTTCTTATCTTCAGCTGTGTTTGCTTTCCCACAAGAAACGAGACAACCCACACTGTCGAGACAGCCTGGCTTATCACCGTCGCGAGGGCGGCTCCCCTGACTCCCATGCCGAAAGCGAAAATGAAAACCGGATCCAGGATGATATTGCACACAGCCCCGATAAGAACGGAAAGCATGGCTGTTTTCGCAAATCCCTGTGCCGTGATGAATGCATTCATTCCCAGCGTGAGCTGAACGAATATTGTTCCCGCCGCATATATGTTCATGTAATCAACAGCATAGGAGATTGTGTTCTCGCTCGCACCGAACATCATCAGAAGAGGCCGGTTGAAAAGAAGCAGAAATACGGTGAGGATCACGGAGACAATTATCTGGGTGACAAAACAGTTTGAAAGCGTCTTCTCAGCCTTTTCCGTGTTCTGCTGTCCCATGAAGATCGATGCACGGGGCGCTCCTCCGTTGCTGACCAGTGCGGCAAATGCCGAAACGATCAGTATGATCGGCATGCAGACACCGACTCCGGTAAGTGCCAGAGCCCCGTCTACGGGAATATGGCCGATGTAGATCCTGTCGACTATGTTGTAAAGCATGTTTATCAGCTGTGCGGCAACCGTCGGCAGCGCAAGTTTCAGCAGAAGCTTTCCAACCGGCTCAGTCGCAAGAAATTTTCTGTCTTCCATTTTTTCTCCATTATTCTCTGCAGGGCCGCAATGAAACGGGTCCCATCAGTTAAAAAAACCGAATTAATTCATCTTCGTCAAGTTTACCCCGGATGAAAAGATGCACCAGTCCTGCTAGAATTCCACTGAGGTGCACAGATGAAAATTGCATTCTACGTTTTCTCGGGAACCGGAAACACACTCCGGGTCTGCAAGGCAATGGCAGATGAAATGGAGAAATCAGGAAATGAGACGGAAATATACAGGATGGACAGGAAAACTGAATACTCCCCTTCCGGGTGCATTGTCATCGGCTATCCGGTGCATGCTTTCAACACACCTCTTCCTGTCCTGAAATTTCTCAGAAGCCTTCCCCGGGGAGAAAAGACTCCTGCGTATATAATCCAGACATCGGGAGAGCCTCTGGGCTTCAACAGAGCCGCATGCATTTCACCCATGCAGATACTCAGGAAAAAGGGGTTTGACGTACGCGGCACATTCTCTTATGTCATGCCTTACAACATCATATTCCGTCACTCCGACGCCATGGCGGCAAGGATGTGGAACGTTGTCAGGATGAGGGTTCCTTCCGATTCAAAAGTCATTGCATCACTTGGAAACCATTTCTGGAAGACGGGTGCAGTGGAGAAAGCTGTTTCCTTCATCCTCAGGATAGAGCACCCAGCAACGTCCATGATCGGAAGAGGTTTCAAAGCAGGCGGTCAGTGCACGGGATGCGGAAAATGCGCGGCAAGATGTCCGGAGGGCAATATCGTGATGAGAGGCGGACGGCCGCACTTCGGAAGTGAATGCGGCCTCTGCATGAGCTGTGCGTTCTCTTGTCCCTCTGATGCTGTGAGAACTTCAATACTCAATGCATGGAGGGTCAACGGACAATATGACTTCACTGCAGAATGCGCAGGTGATGATGATATCGGCAGATACTGCCGCTCATCATACCTGTCCTATTTCCACAGATACGAAGACATGAACAAATCTAAAGCCTGAGCCCTTTTATATCCTTGATACGTGAGAGGATTATGTTTGTCGAACAGGAAACAATGCCGGGAAGAGTGTCAATGACAGACGAGACAAGTGCCTCCATTTCATCAGATGAGGAAGCAACCGCATGCACATGAAGCCGGTTCCTGCCGGTCACGCGGTAAATCTGGGTGATGGTCTCACATTCTTCAAGCTGTTTTATCACATCGGGGAAAGTCTCACTTGAGCATTCAAGTTCGAAATAGCAGGAGACTGCCCCGCTTATTTTCTGCGGATTTATTATGGCTGTGTACTCTTCGATCACACCTGATTTCTCCAGAGCCTGAACACGGGAGCGGGCCGCAACCCTTGAGATGCCGGTCTCCTCTCCTATCTGTGAGTATGAGATGCGGGCATTGTGAATAAGCAGCTGCACTATCTGCTGGTCGATCTGGTCAAGTCCGCCGAGAAACATGATGAACCTCCTTACGAATATCTTACAGCAGGAGGGGAAAGCGTTCAAAGTGTTTTACCTTTCTTTTTTTCAAAACGACATATTGAAATTGACAATGCTGCGCATCAGACTATAATTGATTTACAATCGTAAGTTAAAACTTACAATACGTAAGAGAGGACAGTTATGGCTGTAAATGGAAATGAACTGACAAAAGGACCGGTTATGAGCACCATGCTGCGCTTTGCCGTCCCGATGATCATAGGAGATCTGCTCCAGCAGTGCTACAACATTGCCGATACCATCATTGTCGGGCGTTTTCTCGGCACAAATCCGCTGGCTGCAGTCGGCTCGGCCTTCTCTTTAATGACATTTCTCACTTCAATCCTCCTCGGTCTTGCAATGGGAAGCGGAAGTGTCTTTTCCATGAGGTTCGGAAGAAAAGATGAGAAAGGACTCAGGGAAAGTGTTCTTTCCTCATTTGTGCTGCTTGCCGCAGTCAATGCAGTGCTGAACATAATCGTCTTTGCAGGATGTGACCTGATCATACAGCTGCTGCAGATCCCAGAGGAACTGACTGCTTTGATGAAAGAATACCTCATAGTCATCTTTGCAGGGCTTACCGGCATATTCCTTTACAATTTCTTCGCATCCCTTCTCCGCTCACTGGGAAACTCAAAGGCTCCAATGCTTTTCCTTGCCGCAGCAGCCATTCTCAACATCGTCCTTGACCTCTGGTTCGTCGCAGGCCTTGATTTCGGCGTTGCCGGTGCCGCGTGGGCCACTGTTATATCCCAGTACGTGTCGGGAATCGGAATAGCAGTCTATACCGGAGTGAAATTTCCATCTCTTATCAGACCAGACAGATCACTCAGGCTGAAGATATCCTCGATAAAGGAAATAGCGGGCTTCTCATCCCTCACATGCCTGCAGCAGTCGATAATGAATCTCGGCATTCTCGCAGTTCAGGGAAGAGTCAACACTTTTGGTCCCGTTATCATGGCAGCCTTCGCCGCAGGTGTGAAAATAGATGCCTTCGCCTATCTTCCCGTACAGGATTTCGGCAATGCATTCTCATACTTCATAGCACAGAACTACGGAGCGGGACAGAAAGAGCGCATAGCAAAGGGAATAAGGACGGCAACGGTGATCACCATCTCCTTCGGCATCGTGCTTTCCTTATTCGTATGCCTGTTTGCCGATTCGCTTATCGCATTGTTCATAGATGACAGCGGTTCTGCTGCTCTCGTTATAGAGGAAGGGGTACGCTACCTCCGCATAGAAGGTGCCTTCTATTATCTTATCGGGATTCTTTTCCTGCTCTACGGTCTATACAGGGCACTTGGACGGCCCGGCATGTCTGTAGTTCTGACTGTCATCTCGCTCGGCCTCAGAGTGGTGCTTGCATATGCGCTTTCAGCAGTGCCTTCAATCGGTGCTGCGGGTATATGGTGGTCGGTTCCCGTCGGATGGATCATTGCCGATGCTGCAGGAATCATATACTACATGCTGAAAAGGAAAATCATCCTTTCCTGAAGTTTGTAAACTATAATCAGAAATACAGTTTACAATATATATCGCATTGTGCTATCTTTCCCGCATGGAAAGCGCACTTGAGATTGAAAGCCTGTCACTCA
Source organism: uncultured Spirochaetales bacterium (assembly GCA_949285145.1). Taxonomy (GTDB): domain Bacteria; phylum Spirochaetota; class Spirochaetia; order Sphaerochaetales; family Sphaerochaetaceae; genus Bullifex. Next base: position 26,730 of record CASDXQ010000023.1, read on the forward strand.
GCATAAACGGAAAGAAAATCCTTGATGACATATCGCTGAAGCTTGAAAAAGGATCGTTTGCCGCACTGTGCGGGCGAAACGGTGCAGGCAAAAGCCAGCTGCTGCGCTGCATGAAGGGGCTGAAAAAGCCCGATACAGGCAGGATTCTCATCGGCGGCAGGGAAGCTGATGAAAAGACAAGAATGAAAAAGTGCGCACTTGTCTTCCAGAATGCACAGATGCAGATCGTAAGCCAGAGCGTTGAGAAAGACATAGCATTCGGACCGGAGAACATGGGCCTTGACAAAGCAGAGGTGAAAAGAAGAGTCGAATACGCGCTTCACCTGATGGGGCTTGAAGACAAGGCAAAACAGAGACCGCAGACTCTCTCCGGCGGAGAGATGAGAAAATGCGCAATAGCAGGCATCCTTGCAATGGAACCCGATGTCATATTCCTGGATGAACCATTTGCAAATCTCGACTACCCTTCAACTCTGACAGTCATCAGATCTCTCATCACAGTGCATGAGAAAGGATACACGATACTTGTGGTATCGCATGAAGCGGAAAAGTTTCTCGCCCACACCGACACCCTCTTCATCATGGAAGGTGGAAAGCTGAAAGAAGAAGGAAATTCAGAGAAACTCTTCAGCAGACTCAGCGATTATGACATATACCTGCCATCCGGGGCGGCATTTGAGGATCTCTCATGGCTCAGGCGCTGATCTTCCACTACAGACAGGCCGACAACTTCCTCACCCGCCTCAATCCTGCTGCAAAGCTTGTCTGCCTGCTCTCGTATTCCATAACAGTATCATCGGCACCGCCGCTTGCTGTTTATCCTCTCTTTCTCCTGTGTCTCATCGCTGCAGCAGCGATAAAACTGCCATGGAAGGAATATATGAAAGAAAGCATTTTCTTTCTCCTGATTGCATTGATGATGGGACTCTCATCCTTCCTCAGCCAGGGGGAAATCCTGACAGCCTGCTCCTGTGCACTTTCTTTTCTCTCGCTGGTTCTTGCAGCAATGCTCCTTGCCGACACAACCATGCCGGATGAGCTTTCAAGGTCGCTGGCAAGCGCACTGTCACGTGTCATGGGAAGATACGCATACATACTCTCCTCGATAATGGAAATAACACTGTCCATGATTCCCGTGATCATAGACAGCACCATATGCATGTATGAAGCAAGGAAGGCCAGAGGCGCATCATTCTTCCATCATCCGGTCAGGAGTGTCAGCGAGCTTTCACTGAGCATTCTCTCAGATCTCATCGACAAAGCTGAAACATATACGGATGCACTTTACAGCCGCTCCTATGAGCCGGAGGGTAAAAGATCCCCGGCGCCGTACAAAGCGGCAGATGTGGTCATTATCTGCCTGAGTGCCGCACTGCCGGCAGTATATCTTCTGCTTGTCCGAAGATTATAAACAAAAAAGAGGTTAAAATAATGGAAAGAAAACAAATCAGGAAAATCACGCTGACGGCTCTTTTTGCAGCCATGATTTCAGCCGGTGCATTCATCAGGATACCGATGGCTCCCGTGCCAATCACCCTGACAACGCTTTTCACAATGCTGGGCTCGGCATGTCTGCCTCCGTCTCTGGCACTGTCAAGCATAATTGTCTATATCTTCATCGGAGCTGCAGGTCTTCCTGTTTTCACATCGGGAGGCGGTCTTGCATCACTGCTCGGTCCTACGGGAGGATACCTTATCGGAATGATTCCGGCAGCATTTGCAGGATCAATGCTGATGAAAGCCTTTGAAGCAAAGCCCCGTGCAGGTGCGCTTCTGTCTTCCCTTGTCTCTGTATTCTTCACGTATCTTATCGGCCTGCCATGGCTCAAATGGCAGATGGGAATATCATCACAAGCGGCAATCCTTTCAGGCTTTGTCCCTTTCATTATCGGAGACACGCTGAAGGTCACAGTGACCTGCATCACTGCCCCCGCAATAAGAAAAAGAGTGATGGAAATGCTCTCAGCGGAGTGAAAGAAACACCCTGCAGCCGCTTTTCACAGTCCTTTTCCGCTACACTTTTGACAATTAGTCAACAAATTCATTTTCGGAAATGTTTTCGTTGACAGTTTTGAAAACTGCCTCTTAGACTGAAAGTACAAAAACCTTTTCGGAGAAAAATTGATGGCAACGATCAAGGAAGTGGCCGCTGCGGCAGGAGTCTCAATCAGCACTGTCTCAAGGGCATTCAACAACTACAGCGACATAAACGGGAAGACCAAGGAACGCATACTTGAGGCGGCAAGGTCTCTCGACTATTCGCCCAACATCAGCGCCAGGAATCTCTCCAGCAAGAAAAGGCTCAACCTCGGGCTCATCATATCGGGTTTCCTGAATGAAAACGCCAATGAAGACATTCTTTTCGGTCATATGAGAGGTGCATTCCGCTATGCACACGAGAATAATCTCGATCTCGCCCTCTACATTACAAGCAGCGAAGAGCAGAAAAGGCTGAGTTACCACAGTTTCTGCATCGAACATTCTCTTGCAGGTGCAATAATAAGCGGTCTGACAACCGAGGATGCCTACTATCAGGAACTGAGCAGGAATATCTCATGCCCGTGCGTGACAATAGACATAGAGCTTCCTTCGGGAGAAGCAGGCATCGTGACAAGCGACAACAGAAATGCAATGAAAGACATGATCACATGTCTGCTTGACGACGGGCATGACAAGATTGCCGTGATGGCAGGAAAGAGAAGCGCAACAGTCTCAAACGTCCGACTTGACGGTGTCAGGGATGCATACAGGGAAAAAAACATCCGCCTTGATGAAAATGACATCTTCTATGCATCTTTCTCAAAGCAGGAGGCATATGAAAGAGCAAAGGAAATTGTCAGAAGCGGCAGGCACTACAGCGCCTATGCATGTTTTTCCGACGAAATGGCTTTCGGCGTGATCAGGGCACTGCAGGAAGAAGGAGTGAAGATTCCCGATGAATGTTCGGTCACAGGCTTTGACGATGTGATGCTTGCAGGCAACATCTCCCCTGCCCTGACGACAGTAAGACAGGATTTCGAGGCTTCCGGTTATGAGGCGGCAGGACTTCTGCACCGGATTCTGGAAGGAAAGGATGATGGAAAAAGGATGATCCTCAAGTGTCCCATCATCATCAGGCAGAGCACAAAAGCTTGCAAATGAAAAAACGGAAAGATGAAGGATTGGAAATCCGCCATTTTTCGAAAACGTTTTTGATAAATCTGAATTCAACCTGATTCAACGGAGGTAAAGTAATGAAAAAGGTTCTTTCAATCGTATTGACGGCACTTGTTGCCATGAGTCTCTTTGCCGGCGGAAGCCAGGAAAGCACATCAACTGACAGTGGTGTTATCGAGATAACGATCCCGTCATACAAAACAGGAGAAAATGTCGGTGCCGTGTTCTTTGAGCCGCAGGTGGAACGTTTCAATGCAAAATATGAAGGCGTATACAGGATCAACCTTGAATCTGTACCGCAGGCAAACTTCAACGACAGGATCAAGCAGCTTGCACAGCAGGGGCAGCTTCCGGTTCTCGTACAGGGCGGCGATCTTGACTGGTTTGCAAATGTCGCAATTCCCAACGGCATGGCATGGGATATGAGCGAATGGATCAATTCAACTCCTGCAGTGAAGGATATGATGCTTGCTGACGGTCTTGAATTCTGCACAACGGAGGACGGCGCGATCTACAGCTTCCCTCTTGCGACCATCAGGCCGATCGGATTCTTCTACAATACAGCCCTTTACAATCCCTCAGAAGATGTAAGCAAGATGTCCATAGATGACTGGATTTCATCACTGGGTGATCAGAAGATCGCATTCTCTACAGCAGAGAACGGCTGGGTTGCCGCTCTGTTCCTCACAGCACTCATCGCCGATGAGGAAGGCGGAGATGAATGGCTGCAGAGCGGAGTTGAGGTCAAGATAACCGATTTCAACAACGCGATAATGATCAATGCAGTGACAAAACTTCAGGATATGCTTCAGAACAACGCAAGTGCAAACAGTATCGGAGCAACATACGCCGATGCGGCAAATGCCTTCATGAGCATGCAGGCATCCATCATCTCGAACGGATCCTGGATGAGCACGGATTTTGAAGAGACAAATGCCGCCAACTGGTCAAACGGCTTTGACGGTGCTGATGTAAGAGCCGCTCTCTTCCCCGGCAACGTAGGTGTTGCAAATGCGGCCACATACGGTGAATGGTGGATCAGCGCAGAGGCAAGCGAAGATGAAATCGAACTGGCAAAGGCATTCCTCGAATTCATCTACACACCTGAGGAAATTGAAGGCTTCCTTCTTGCAGAAGGCGGAAGTGCTCCCAACCTTGCATACTCGGAGAGTTTCCTTGAAGCACAGGCTGAAGTGCAGGTTCTTGCCGACCTTGCTTCCGACACAGACAGCGAATCCAGATTCGTGCCGTGCATTCTGGATGTCATTCCCCAGTCAGTTGCAAATGTCGAATTCGGCAAACTCCTGCCGAGTCTGGCAGACGGCAGCTACAGCCCTGAGGAATTCTGCGAATGGATGACTGAAAAGGCGCTTGAAGCGACCATGTAAGTCCGGTTAAATGACAGGCTCCGGACATCCGGAGCCTTATTTTCAAGGAGTCAGCATGACTAAAGCCAGCCTGCGCACCAGAAAGAACTATAAGTGGATATATCTCTTTCTGCTGCCCACACTGATAATTTTCCTTCTCTTCTATTTCGTCCCGATAATCCAGGTGTTCTTCACTTCCTTCACAAGCTGGGACGGTTTCAACAGTCCTTCATTCAACGGGATAGACAACTACACCACCCTGTTTTCCCGCTCGTCATTCCATCTGGCACTGCGCAATCTTTTTGTATGGAGCCTCATCGCGGCGACGGTGCATGTGGGATTCGGCGTTCTCGTCGCATTCATCTTCTACAGACAGCCGAAAGGATGGAAGCTGACGCGCACGCTTTTCATGGTTCCGAATGTGATTTCAGCCGCAGCATGGGCTATGATCTACCGTTTCATCTTCAATAACCAGTTCGGCGTGCTGAATCAGCTCATACGCACTGTAAACCCGGATTTCAGCATAAACTGGTTCTACTCAAGCCCGTGGGCATTCATTGCAATCACGCTGACATGGGTTTTCTATGCAGTCATCGTAGCACTTGTGGTACACGGTGACCTGATGAACATTCCCCAGGAAATAAACGAGGCTGCCGTCATAGACGGAGCGACGCCGTGGCAGCTCATCTCAAAAATACAGCTACCGCTGTGCAAGGCATCCATCGGCACAAGCATCATCATATCAATCTCATCAAGAATAACGATGTATGAACAGATATCCCTTACAACGGCAGGAGGCCCCGGCGATGACACGATCAGCCTTTCGATGATGCTGGTAAGTGCGGTCATGGACTACCGCTACGGTTTCGCAAACGCCATCGGAGTGATCATGTTCGTCCTCGGCATCATCATCCTGCTTGTCGTCAACAAGCTGATGAAGATGAATGAATCCGTATACTGAGGAGGAGAAAAAATGAGAAAGGTCATATCAAATATTTTCATGTATATCATAATGGCATTTGTAATCCTGATCTCAGCCTTCCCCATTCTCTGGGTGATAATGTCATCATTCAAATCAAACGGGGAAATCCTGACATCGGCACTGGCACTGCCTTCGTCGTTCGATCTGTCAGTATACATATCCCTTTTCACTGACTACAGTTTTCCACGTTATTTCCTCAATTCGATTCTGGTGTCCTCTGCATCAACCCTTTTCTCTCTTTTCATATTCGCCATGAGTGCATATGTGATAGCAAAATACCGCTTTCCGGGACGCATGCTGCTGTTCGTTCTTTTCACTGTCACCCTTCTGGTGCCGGCACACAGCAGGACACAGCCGATCTTCTCGCTTGTGATGAACCTCGGACTGTACAACAGACTTGCGGGTGTGACGATTGTATATCTTTCCGCAGGACTTGCGATGTCGCTTTTCCTTCTCCGCTCGGGCTTCATGTCCGTACCGGATTCACTGAGCGAGGCTGCGGAAATTGAAGGCGCAGGCTTCTTCCGCACATTCTGGTCAGTCAACCTTCCGCTTGTGAAAAGCAGTCTTTCAACTGCAGGCATACTGATGTTCCTGAATAACTGGAATGAATTCTACTTCGCTTCCCTGCTCACCAGCAGCGACAGCGTGAGAACGCTTCCGATCGCACTTTCTTTCTTCACAAGCGAATTCTCATACAACTATACATATCTTTTCGCAGCCCTGACTGTAGTCATTCTGCCGGGCATCGTAATCTATGCTTTCGCATCTGATCAGGTTCAGGCCAGCGTTGCAGCATCAGGAGTAAAAGGATGAAAGACCACATTGTATACGACGAAAACTTTCTGGTTCAGGAAACAAGATTTGAATTCGACAATCCGTCTAAAACAGAATCTCTTTTCACACAGTCGAACGGATACCTTTCCCTGCGCTGCAGCACCGAGGAAGCATACTGCAGCCAGAAAAGGGACATGTTCGTAAACGGCGTTTTCGACAAGGCGATGGACGACGAGGTCAGCGAGATCGCAAATCTGCCTGACATCATAAATCTCGAACTTTACAAAAACGGCAGGAAAGTCAGTCTGCTGTCAGATGAAGTTCTCTCATATGAGAGAAATCTGAACCTGAAGGACGGAATGCTCACTCGCAGGATCGTACAGAAAAACCAGAGCGTGACATATGAGCGTTTTGTATCCATGAAAGAAAGGCACCTTACAGCACAGAGGGTGACATTCATAAGCGGCGAAGACTGCCGTCTTTCCATCATAACAGGCATAGACGGACAGCAGACAAACATGGGAAGCCAGCATTTTCATGAAGGTGTGATGAGGTTTTTCAACCTGAATGAACTTGAAATGACAAGCCGTACGGTATCATCGGATGTGAGTGCCGTAATGGCATCACGTGTGACACTCATGCTTGATGGAAATGAAGTTGAGATGAAATGGGCTGTCGACATCAAGAGACGTGCCATATATCTTCGCGGAAGCCTTGAGCTGAAAAAAGGAGAAAAGCTGACAATCTGCAAGCTTTCCTGTGTCCACACAAGCCGTGATGCAGAAGGAGACGGCAGCAGCGATGATGCACTCAGACGCTCAAGAGAGGAAAGAGCAGTCCTTTTCCTACACAGCTTTGATGATCTGATGGCAGGCAGTGCCGCCGTATGGAAGAGACTTTGGGAAATCTGTGATGTGAAGATCACAGGCAATGCAAGGGATCAGGCTCTTGTGCGCTTCGCACTTTATCATCTTCTCATAATGACAGACGGGAAGGATGACAGGCTCGGCATAGGAGCAAAGGGGCTGTCGGGAGAAGGCTACAAGGGACACTCATTCTGGGACACCGAGATTTTCCTCCTCCCCTTCTACCAGTTCACACAGCCTGAAAAGGCCAGGGCACTTCTCTCATACCGCTGGAACTGTCTTGACAGTGCCAGAAAGAAGGCCGCACAGCACGGTTGCAGCGGAGCAATGTTCCCCTGGGAGAGCGCATGGATCGATGACGGGGAGACCACCCCGCTGTGGGGCGGTGCGGACATCGTCACCGGCACTGCCATGAAGATACTTACAGGTGAGCTTGAGCTTCATGTCACTGCCGATATCGCATATGCCGTACAGGCGTACTATGAAGCAACCGGAGACGATGCGTTCATGGATGAAAAAGGATACCGGCTCATAGGAGAGACTGCTATGTTCTGGGCATCCTTCATACAGTGGGATGAGAAGGGAAGCGGCCACATAAGGAATGTCATAGGACCTGACGAGTACAAGGAACATGTTGATGACAACGCATATACCAACTACATGGTGCATCACAATCTGCTTCTTGCCCTGAAATACAAGGACAGAATCAGAATGAATGATTTCGATGAAGCACTTGTAAGAAAAGCAGCTGAAGGCCTGTATCTGCCACAAACGGATGAGAATGGAATAATCGAGCAGTTCAAAGGATACCATGAACTCATGGATCTTGATCTTTCCAAATACAAAAACGCAGATGTCGTCGGTACGATCTATGAAGACTACAACATGGACCAGCTGAGGATGTACAAGGTTTCAAAACAGGCGGATACCGTGCTTCTCTTCATTCTACTTTCTCTCAGCCGCGGGACACACTGTCTTCTTGCCGCCAGGACGGGACGCCATGAAGAAGCATACCGTTTCTTCGAAAAAGGCTGTCTCACCGACTTCGGAAGCAGCCTGAAAAGCTCTGAAGAAGGCATACACAGTGCATGCATGGGCAGCATCTGGCAGGATGCGGTTCTTGGGTTCTGCAATATTGAAGTGACGGACGGGGCACTATCCGTCAACCCGCATCTGCCTTCTTCATGGGACAGTATCGCTTTCAGGCTGTTCTATCAGGGACAGAGGCTGCACTTCAATGTAACAAAGGAAAAGATCGGAATTGTAAATGAAGGAAGCAAGGCTGTAAGATTGAGAATAAGAGGAGAAAAAAAGATTCTTGAAGGAGGATGCGGAATATGAGGAAATATGATGCTGTGATCTTCGATCTTGACGGTGTGATCTGTTCGACGGATGAATATCACTACCTTGCGTGGAAGGAGCTTGCAGATTCACTCGCCCTTCCCTTCGACCGGCAGTACAACAACAGGCTGCGCGGTGTCTCCCGCCTTGAAAGCCTGAATCTCATACTGGCCCTTGGCGAAAGGCAGTACAGCGATGAGGAAAAGCAGGCGATGGCACAGAAGAAAAACGACACATACCGCCGTCTTCTTGAAAGGATGTGTCCTGCGGATGTGAGCGATGATGTGCTTTCAACGCTTAAGGCACTCAAGGAGAAATATCCTCTTGCAATCGGCTCTTCCAGCCGTAACACGAAGTTCATTCTCTCCCGCATAGGACTTCTGGATTTCTTCGATGCGATAGTCGACGGAAACGACATCAGTGCATCAAAGCCGGATCCTGAAGTCTTTCTCAAAGCAGCTGCGGCACTGGACAGAAAGCCAGCCCTCTCTCTTGTAGTGGAAGATGCCGCTGCCGGCATAGAAGCTGCGATGCGCGGCGGTTTCGACAGCGCCGGAATCGGAGATGCTTCCCGCCTTGAGGAGGCAACATACCATATTGAAAAGCTTTCAGATCTTCTTGAAATACTTTGAAAACCACATCAGCACAGGTCTTTATCTGTGCTGAAACTTTCATTCATGACGGCGATATCATGAATTTTCCACATTTACGAACCCGGATGCATTAGAATTGAAGCATGAGAAGAACAATTCTTGTTTCACTCATCATTGCATTATGCATTCCTATTTATTCCGTTCCGGTGTCTTTTGAAACGGCACTTGGGCACAGGAACAGCTCAATTGCGGACTCTCCGGTGTTTTTCTCCGCCAGAGGCGGCATAGGCCCTGCAAGCCTGTATTTCCAGACTGATGACGGCCAGATATTCGATTTTGTGCTTGATGTGGGATTTGAGCAGGGAAAGACCCTCACGCATCATCTTAATTCATCACTGCAGCTGATTCCTGACAACGGAGGCTTTACCACCCTCTCCTATCTTTTCACACAGGACCTGAGATGGAGATGGGGGCATTTCCGCTATGGCATAGGGGCGCAGCTGGGCTATGCATGGTCGCTTTATTCTGCAAAGCCGGCATTCTCCCTTTCCACCATGGGAGAAGTCACGATCGGCTTTGATGCAGGAGGTTTCTCATCGGACATATTCCTCACGACATATGCAGATGAGGAGAGAAGCTGGAAAGCAACTTCTGTCATCGGAACAAGACTTGAATACGATTTCGACGAACATCTTTCCTTCTACACTTCAGCCTATGTTGAAATTGCCGAGCTTTTCATGCAGCCGTACATACTCATCTCAGCCTACGGCGGAAAGGCAGGCTTCGTCTTCAGGGGGAACACATGAGAAGAAAAAGAACAATATATGAAATCCTCATTCTCCTGTTTGTACTCTCTCTGGTCATGCTGACTCTGTCATCCTGCCGCTTTGATATCATGACGGACATCATGGACGGGTATGACAGCAATCCGTTCCTTGACAGAAAACCGCTGGACACCGCACGCCAGGGTGATGATGAAATAACATTCCTGCTTTTCTCCGATACCCACCTCAACCGTAAGGACGAGGACAGCTGGGCCGAAGACAACACGCCTTATCTTAAAGACTTCCTGTGCGAAAACAAAAATGACTACGATTTCGTAATAAGCCTCGGCGACATAGAAGATGCAGGAGACATAAACGCACCTGAACTCAAAAAGTTCCTGAAGTTCTTTGAGGATAACGGAATCACATACCTGTCGGCACTTGGAAACCATGAACTGCAGAGCTTCCATGAGAGAAATGAATGGAATGATCTTTACTCAAGTTACGGACTTTTCGGAACGGTCGGCTGCTACACATACGGAGATCTTTCAATATATGTGACGGATTCCACCAAACGTATATACGGACGGCAGCAGCTGTCATGGCTGGAAGAAGCTCTTGCATGTGACAGCTCACGGTACAAGATCATGATCACTCACGTTAACACCTATTCAGGCGGCACTTTCGACTCATCCCTCCTCTTCTTCGGCACTGCCGACATAGCAGAGAGGAATGAAATATACAGGATGATGACAAAATACGGGGTGAGCGTACTTTTCAACGGCCATTTCCACACAGGGAACATACGAAGCAATCACAGCACATATGTCAGCGAATTCAATGCCGCAGCGCTACATTCACGCGAGCTCATAAAAGGCTGGTACACTCCCGGCTACTTCTATACATGCACCATAGACAGCAATGATTCGCAGCTCATCATGGATACATGGAAGATCGAGCGAGGGAAAGATAAGTGAAGAAAAGAGTGAAAGCTTCGCCCTCAGGGACGGAATGAATTGATCCAGCTTATTCCGTCTGCCGTCCTCAGTGCAGGATTGTCATGATGCCCTCCCTCGTTGAGGCGGAAAACAGCCGGTATGCCCCGCCTTTCCACCAGTGCCGCTATATTCTCCGTTTCGCTCTGCACTGTGCCAAGGACAGGATTGCGCGTCCTGCACTCCCTGTCGCCGAGCGAGAAATAGACGCACTGTGGTATTCCCATCATTTCATGCTGTGCGGCAAATGATGAGAAGCCGGGGTACCACAGAGAACCCGAGACACTTGCACATCGGGAGAATGCATCCGTCATGAAAAGCGAATACAAAGCAAAAAGCCCTGCAAGCGAGTATCCGGCGATACCCCGCCACTTTACAGGTCCGGTAATTTCTTCTGCGGCAGGAATGATCTTTTCCGTAAGCAGATCAAGATACTTAACCGCACCGCCAGAGAAATCAGGAGCATGGCGGAAGACAGAAGGTGCTGAATACGGACTCATGTCACAGTTCCAGTCAAGAGATGAGATGACAATGAGATTCACATCCACCCTGCTGTTTTTCAGCTCCTGCCACACCTTCTCTCCTTCCTCATCATCATAGGAATTCAGATACACGGCAGAAGCACAGGGACTGTCTGCCTTGAAAACTGTCACCTTTTTTCCATTGATTGAAAATTCCGCATTCATGTCTTTTTCCCCACAGGTATCCATATCTCGCTCCTGAAATCATTGCGCGATGTGTCATCGCTTTCATTCCAGAGTATTTCGGGACCGCCTGTGAGCTCATAATCCAAGGAGGCAAGCCATGAGGCGTAGATTTCAGCCCATGTGTTCTGCAGCGCTTCCGGATAGCTGCCGCATGAGGTGAATACAGCCCACTCTGATTCAGGAACGGAAAGAACATCAAATCCGTCGGCGGAAGGCCGTGAAGATGCAGTTCCCAGGTACTGCGTGAGACAGCTTCCTTCCTTTGTTCTGTCTGAAAAATCTGCGGACACGCTCACAATTCCATACGGTTCACAGTCGTTGATGGACAGAAGTTTCCTGCGCATCTTATCAGTCATGAGTGCATAGAGGGAATCGAGCTGACGGTTCTCACCGTGAAACTGAAGTGTGATTCTCTTTGAGAAACCGATGATGAAGAAATTCTTCCTGTGGACGATTCTGTACTGCATCTTAAACTCCCTGAAACAGTTATTCTGTATCCACCTTCATTCTAACACCATGGAAAATGAGTTTCAAAAAAATGAAAAACAGGCTTGACTGCTCCTATGTTATGTTATATATTTCTCATATAAAGATAGAAAAACATATCTATTTAGGAGGTATTTCTAATGAGACTGAAATATTTGTTCGGTGCTACAGGCTTCATAGCCCTGCTTGGATTCATCGGTGTGTTCTCTGAGGAGAAAGCGTTCCTGGCATTCTTCGCCTTTGCTGTAGACTTCCAGTATTTCTTCATAAGGGATGATGAGATGTGGAATACATACATGTGCCGCTCTGCTGCAAGGGCTTTCTGCTGCGGCATGATCACAATGGCGCTTTTCTCATTCATCTCATATCTGATGGGAAAGGATTCAATATATGCACTGGCCGGAGGTCTTGCCGCAGGATGGGCTGCAGCTGTTGCCTGCAACGCAGTGCTCGTCGCAATATATAATTTCAGCGCAGGCAGAGCATTGAAGGAAGATGATTAAAACAAGAATCAGGGAATACAGGGCACGTTATGATATGAGCCAGGAAGATCTTGCAAGGAAAGCGGGTGTAAGACGAGAAACCATAGGCTTTCTTGAAAAGGGAAAATACAATCCTTCCCTCGCCCTTGCATGGAAGATCGCGAAAATCTTCAACACGACTATTGAAGATATTTTCACGATTGAGGAAGACCTATAAACAGACCAGCCGGCAAGCAAAAAGTGCAGTCGGCTGCTGTATTATTCTGCCTTCACTATACTGACCGCTCCTGATAATGCTGAAATCAGCTCCGATCCCCCAACAGCTCTTCCAAGACCATAAAGTGAAGCGTTTGGAGAGAAATTGCCGTAAAACATGACAACATTTCCCCATGGCCGGTAGTATGCCAGAGTACCTTCACCGCCTTCAGCAAGAGGTGCATCTGATGTGTCCAGTCCTTTTTCCGGATAGAAGATCTTCTCATTATTGCTGAAATTGCCCACTTCGGTTTCAAGAGGCAGCTGTTTCCACAGGTCATCTGCCGCCTTTGAACTGTTGAGCTCAAAAACAACTGTACCATTGTTTCCTTTCACATATATTATTCTTTCCATTTTCTCCTCTGATGCCGCCATGCATGATGTAAGCACAACAGCGAATATGGTCATTGTAAGTATTGCTTTTCTCATCTTCACACTCTTCAGTTTCCAGATTTAACCAGACAATGCGATAATGTCCAATACTTATTCTTAATCTTTAAAAATACTCAGTCAGCATTTTTAAGAAAGTCTATGAAACTTTTAGTGACAGTTGAGAACATCTGGTTCTTCTTCCAGCACACTGCACTTCCAGTCATCAGAGGAGGAATCATCGGAATAAAGCGAAGGCCTTCATAACTTGAGAAAAGATCAAAGCATATGCCTGTTCCAAGACTATTCTGCACCATGACCGCCACATTCCTGCCGAGATTGTATCTGGCGGCTATATCAAGATCCTGAAATGAAGCGCCGAACCAGCTTTCGAGTATGTATCTCACTTCCGATCTGACCGGGAGGATAAGGGGTCTGTCTTTCACATCATCCGGGTAGACGAATTCCTTTCCCGAAAGCGGATCATCATCTCTGACGAGCGCACCCCATTTTTCCTTTCCTTCAAGGTACAGAGTCTCGAATCTGGAGGTATCAACAGGCTCGGTTACAAGCCCGAGCTCGAATATTCCCTTTTCGATGTTCTCCTTTATCCCATCTGCATTCGTTGTATAGACATTGTAGCTCACTCCACTGTGAAGCTTGCGGAAGTCTGCCATCTTTGACGCAAGGATATCCATGCTATGCGTCTCCGTACAGCCTATAGTGATCTCGCCTGCGATATCCTTATCTTTATTCCCGATAGCCTCTGCAGTATTCTCGGCAAGTGAAAGGATTTCCTCTGCGCGTCTCTTCAGAAAGAGACCATCTTCAGTCAGTTTCATACAGTATTTGCCACGTTTGAAAAGCTTTGTTCCAAGCTCATCCTCTAGCTGCATCATCTGCCGCGAGAGTGTCGGCTGTGTGACATGGAGTATGTCAGCTGCCCTTGTAATGTTTTCCTCTTCCGCGATTGTAAGGAAGTATCTTAGTACTCTGAGTTCCATACAAAGCAGTCTATCATGAACATAAATTACTTATAAGCATTTTTAATCATGAAAAAGAAGCATTGGACATAATAAACATGCGTTTTTAAATTATATATGCAGATTGAAATTCATGGAGGCAATATATGGTAAAACAGACAGCAGGGCGTGATGCTCTTACAGGATTCGCCGATGAGTTTGCCCATCTCAATGATGACATACTCTTCGGTGAAGTATGGTCCAGAGAAGATAAGCTTTCTCTGAAGATGAGATCGATACTCACAGTGACGGTGCTTGTTTCGAAAGGGCTTATCGACTCATCTTTCCAGTATCATATGCAGACTGCGAAAAAGAACGGCGTCACTAAAGCGGAAATGGGAGAAATCCTCACCCATATAGCATTCTATGCAGGATGGCCCAATGCATGGGCAGCTTTCAGAGTCGCTCTTGAAGTCTACAAGGATGATGAAGGAAAGGATGGCGGCATGTTCGGACTCGGAGAACCGAATGATGCATATGCTCAGTATTTCACAGGACAGTCATATCTCAAGCCGCTTACCGATCCGAAAGAGACGGTGTTCATGGCGAATGTCACATCAGGAAGAGGATGGTATCAGGAAGAGGGAAAGGAAGCAGTGGAACTTCACCCCGGTGATGTCATCACGATCCCGCGCGAGATGAAGCACTGGCATGGAGCTGCAAAAGACAGCTGGTTCAGTCATATCGCAATAGAAGTTCCGGGTGAGAACACCCGCAACGAATGGTGCGAAGCCGTAAACGATGAAGAATACGGCAAGCTGAGATAATACATTCCATTGCCTCACATCACATACAAAGCAGGGTACTGACAGACCAAATCTTCCTCAGTACCCTGTTCTCATTTCATCTGGTGAATATATCCAGAGAGGAGAACATCCTGTGCAGCCTGTACTCATCGAAAGGAAGATACTCGGCAATCGTCAAGCCGGTAACCTTCCCTTCTCCTGTGATAAGAGTGAGTACTGATGAAAGCTTCTCAATTGTCATCCTGCCGTCACCGGAACCGTCGCCTGAAAGCTCCGGATTGGCAAAGTATGTAGAGTGAAATTTCCTTTCATCAAGAACATCTATGTCCAGATGAACAAGGATCTGGTCAAATCTTCTGACAAACGATCTTATCTCATCATCGGAGATGAACTGTCTGTCCTGGATTTTGTAATCAATACCGCTTTCATCAAGAAAACGCTTCTGATAATCATGCACAGGCTGCAAACCGATATAGAGAATCTCATCGCCTGAGAAAGGTCTGTTTTTCATAAGTTCCGAAAAGGCTGCTTCCCCTTTTCCCATAAGAGAGCGAAGAACCATCGCATGTGCATTGGGATACCCGTCCGAAGGAACGGATACATCAGGATGGGCATCGATCCATATGATTCCGGTATTTATGGATTTTCCATGAAGATAGTGAACCTCACCACCTTGTAGAAGATGGTGCTTCCCGCTACACAGCTCTTGCCGTGCCTGCTCCTTTAGGGAGCGGGGACTTCCCTTCCACCGCCGGGTCTTCTCTCAGCTCAGGCCGAAGCCCTTGCCGCAAGAAGACTGATATAGGTGGACAGGGTGCATTTGGCCCGTGCGGATAAGCCAGGAACTTTTGCCTTTGCCTCCGACGCCTCCGTTTCCGGACACGCTTTCAAGGTTTCCCTTATGAAAAACCTTGCTCCTATGTTGTACGACGCCGACAAGTCGGTGTTGTACCTTTTACCATTACTGAATGTGCACAGCGAGAAGTTGTCTTTATCTCTCTTTACCTGACCCGAACCGTCAAAGGCATACTTTGAAGTTCCTGCTGCCCAGACCGTCGAGAATCTCATGCCTTTTCTGTGGGCAAGAGCCTCCACTCGTTTTGAGACATCCTTCTTTCTCCACAGATGCAGCCGTTCCTTCTTTGAACCTTTCACCTTACCTTTGATACTCAGGTTCTCCATGACAATCACTGAGGCTCCTTCTGATGATGCAAACTCAACTATTGCTGAGGAAATAAGCCTTGCAAGATTCTCATTGTGGTTTTTCAAAAAACGGTCCAGTCTGTGTGTTCTGCACTTTGA
>CASDXQ010000024.1 GCA_949285145.1 uncultured Spirochaetales bacterium
ACTGATCGGCTTTGCGAAACCCTGAAGAATCGGGCCGTAAGCTTCGGCACCTGCAAGGCGCTGTACAAGCTTGTAACCGATGTTGCCGGCCTGGAGATCAGGGAAGACGAGTGTGTTTGCATGACCTGCGACTGTTGAACCGGGAGCCTTCTGTGCTGCGACTGACGGTACGATTGAAGCATCAAGCTGGAGCTCTCCGTCAACCTTGAGGTCAGGACATTTCTCCTGAATGAGCTTTGTCGCTGTCTGCACTTTTTCGACGAGATCACCCTTTGCAGAACCTTTTGTTGAATAGCTGAGCAGGGCCACCACCGGTTCGGCTTCAAGGAATGTGCGGCAGCTTTCGGCACTGGCTTCTGCGATCTCGGCAAGCTGCTCGGCTGTCGGATTCGGGATTGTAGCACAGTCGGCAAAGATGAAGGAACCGTTCACACCGTACTGTGTCTTGTCTGTTGCCATTACGAAACAGCTTGATGCGCTCTTGATGCCGGGCTTGCACTTGATGATGTTGAAGGCAGCTCTGAGAACGTTTGCGGTTGTGGACTCTGCACCTGCAACCATGCTGTCTGCATAACCGAGGTGAACAAGCATCGCACCCCAGCGGAGCTGATCAACTATGTCGATTGCAGCCTGTTCCTCTGTCATGCCCTTATGCTTTCTCAGTTCATAATATTCTTTGGCGAATTCAGCTTTCTTTTCATCTGTTGCAGGATCTTCAATCCTGATGCCTTCAAGGCTTACACCCTCAGCTTCTGCGGCAGCCCTGACTTTGTCAACCGGCCCTACGAGAGTTACTGATGAGGCAATCTTCTCATTCATGATGATTCTTGCAGCCTTGAGAGTCCTCTTCTCGAGTCCTTCTGCAAGTACAAGTGTCTTTCCTGCTTTCTTTGCAAGACCTTTCATTTTTTCAGCAAATGTCATATAGAAACTCCTTTTGCATGATAAGCAATGTTTATATTGAAAATATAAAACGATGTTTCAATTTGTTAAAGTGGAAAATCCTCGCGAAAGGCGAAAATATCAGATGGAAAGGCCGTTTGCGCTTCTTTCTTTCAGCACTCTGGGCAGCATTATCAATAAGGTAGTGCTGCTTACTAATGATGATATGATGTCGCTGACCGGTTCCGCAAAGAACGCTGAACCGGCCTCCTTTGTGATATAGGGAATAATAAATATGGATACTGTGAACAAAAGTTTCCTGAAAAGTGAGAGAGGCAGGGATATTTCACTCTTGCCGAGTGCGGTGAAGGTGTCGACAGTGTTGTACTGGAAGGAAAGCGGGATGATCATCGCAGTGAATATCTTAAGATAGTGGATGCTCAGCTGTATGATCTCCTCATCTGAAGTGAAGAGCTGTATGAAAAAGCGCGCATTCGTCCAGCTGAAGATCATCATGAGCACTGTATATACCGTTGCAAGCACCTGGACGTGTAAGTAAGTGCTCCTTACTCTGTCCGTACGTCCTGCTCCGTAGGCGTAGCTCAGAAGTCCCTGGCTGCCTCCTGTTATTCCTCCCAGAGGATTCATCACGAGCAGATGGAACGACTGGATTATCGTAGAACATGTAAGCAGCTTGTCGCCAAGTCCTTTTCCTCCGTACATCTGGAGGATGGTGTTGAGGATTATCATGATGAGACTGTCGGTTGCGATTATTATGAAAGGAGAGAGGCCCAGCCTGACTGTTTTCTTCACAATGTAGCCTCTCGGGGCAGTGAGACGCAGTCTGATACGGGCTTTTGATGAAATGAGACCGGTGATGGTGATTGCGAAGCTTGCCGCCTGGCTTATTACCGTTGCGATAGCCGCTCCTTTCACTCCCATGCCGAAAGTGAATATGAAAAGCGGATCCAGGGCTATGTTTATCACAGCACCGCTCATGACTGAGATCATTGCCCTGCGGCTCATCCCCTGGTTTATGACAAAGCTGTTGAGACCTGTTGTCAGGAGCGCGAACGGGATTCCTGCAAGGTACCATGCAAGGTATTCATCCGCATAAGGGAATGTGATATCTGATGAGCCGAAGAGTCTGAGCAGCGGACTTTTCAGAATATAGAAAAGAGGCGTCAGCAGGGCAGAGAGAATGAGCAGGAATGCGAAGCTTGTACCGAGAATCCTTTCAGCCTCCTCGTGCTCCCTGTGTCCTTCCCTTATCGCCATCAGAGGACTTCCGCCAAGACCGACAAGAACGGCAAAAGACGATATCAGTGAAGTTACAGGTGCGGCCACGCCGACACCTGCAAGTGCTTCTGCTCCATATCCGGCGATGTTACCGATGAACATTCTGTCAACGATTGAGTAGAGGACATTCACAGCCTGAGAAAGACATGTAGGTATGCTCATCGTCAGCACGAGCGTGAGTATCCTCCCGTTGTCAAAATCGCGCTGCTTTCTCATTTCAGATAGTCAAGCATTCCGTTTGATGCCCTGATTCCGCTGGCCCAGGCACCTGTTATGCCGCGGCTGGTTCCGGCTCCGTCACCGGCGAAGAAGACAGATTCAGCAACCTGGAAATGATCATCCTTGTATTCCGGTTTGTTTGCATACAGCTTGATTTCCGGATAGTACATTATCGTGCTCGGATGGAGAATACCGGGAACAATCGTATCCAGATTCTTCATGGCCGACCAGATATAGCGCAGTATCTTTGAAGGCATTGCAAGTGAAATGTCAGATGGACTTGCGTCAGTCAGCGAAGGTCTGAAATCATACAGATCGCCGTTGAAGGTCGCAGCCTTGCTTCTTCTTCCGAGTCTGAAATCTCCGACTCTCTGCATAAGAGGCTTTCCTCCTCCCATGAGCGCAGCCATGAGGCCGAGATGCTCGGCGAATTCCTGCCCGCTTGCAAGAGGTTCAGTGAAACGGACAGTTTTGAGAATCGCGAAATTCACCAGTCCGTTGTTCCGGCTCTCGTCAGCGGCATATGCATGTCCGTTGACCGAATACCATATATCGCCTCTGGCAGTTGCGTATTTCTCCTTTACTACATGTGCGTTTCCGCTGTTCGTGCAGAATGTTCTCACTTTTTCCTTGAAATAGAACTTCGGATCATAATAGTCCTTCACTATGGGATAATGTTCAAGTCTTGTTTCGACTCTGATGCCGACATCAAGGATATTGTCCACATAATGGACGCCGAGACGCTGCATCATGTCCTGGAGAAAATGGAAGCCCTGCCTGCCGGGGGCGATCAGGATGGTTCTGTATCCGATTTTTCTCTTGTCGGTCGTGATCACCTTTTCATCGTTGTCGATGTCTGTCATGTTTTCACCCAGAGAAAGCTCGACATTGTTTTCTTCAAGCTTTTTCTGAAGCTCCTTGATAAGGGCAAGTCCGCCGTCTGTTCCCAGATGTGTCTGTTTTATTTCAAGGAGCGAACAGCCAAGTCTGGTCGCTCTTGCCTGATATGTTCCTATGTTTGATTTCGGAAGGATTGCAGGCTTGAGAAATTTCATGACTTCCTCAAGATAAGAATCGGCACTTGCTTCATCCCAGTATTCCAGAGGGAAACCTATGGGAAAGGTGAAATTCATTTTGCAGTCGTTTCTCATGCCGCCGGTTGAATAGCGGTTTTTGTCAATCATCAGAATTCTGATGTCCTTTTTCCTCTCGATGAGCGAGAAGGCGCAGCCCATTCCGGCCGGTCCTGAACCGACAATGATAACATCGTATTTATCCATATTGGAAACTCCCGTAAAATTAAAGCAGAAAAGAGGGGATTGATCAACTGACTGGCATTTTTCATCATTAAAAATAAAACTCTTTTCATCAATCCGAATACGGTGTAATATTTGTTTTATGGAAAAGTATATAGGAGCCAAGGCATTCGCAGAGAAATGCGGAATAACTGAGCGCCGTGTCCGCCTGATGTGCCAGGAAGGAAGGATCGAGGGAGCTGTGAAGCTCGGCTGGTCATGGTCTATCCCGGCGGACAGTCCCAAACCTTTTGACGGAAGGGTCGCAAGACAATTTAAGACCAATTTCGTGCGTTTGGGAAGTATTGACATAAGATCCCTGAATGCATTACGGGACAGAAACCCTGTTGATGACAAGCTCTACACCAACATGAATGTTGATGATTTCCTGTCATCCCTGATCTCTCTCGGATCTCTGATGGACGGAAGGCAGTATACACATGATGAGATAGTCTCTGTCTTTTCACTTTATCCCGCAAGGTCGCTTGAGTATGAAGATGCACTCAGGATTTCGGCTTTCAGGTCGGTGATGCTGCGCTCTGCGGGAGAAATTTACGACTATAATGTGAAAACCGTTCTTGCAATGCATGCAGCCTTCACACAGGGCTACGATGACAGGAACGGATCATCTTTCAAGAGTGCATATGCTGTGAATGACAGCCATACGTCAGATATTCCATTTGACTGTCAGATGGAAAGTTTTTTCATGCGTTTTGGCAGGGAGTGGAAGAGCATCCATCCTGTATTCAAGTCCGTGCTTCTTCTCAGCGAGTTCATAAAGACAAGACCTTTTGAAAAAGACAATGCGCTTTTCGCCTTGCTTGTCTCCTGTTCCATGCTGGTCTCTCATGGCTTTCTTCCTCCATACCTTGAGTGCAACATGCTGAATGAGCTGAATGCGACGCTGGCGCTTGCCCGGAGCAAAGGCAACTTTGAAGATCTTGCCCGCCTTTTCGAAAGGGCAATGTTCGATTCCTACTCAAGAATATTCCATCTATCATAGGACAGCTTCCATGTATGACATACTTTTCGAGAGTCCTCTTATAATTGACGGAACAGGAAGCGCCCCGTACAGGGCGAATGTCGCGACACTCGGCACTTCAATAGCATTGATAGGACGCGAAAACGTGAGGGCTAGGAGAGTTGTCGAGGCATCGCATCTGACACTTGTTCCCGGCTTCATAGATGTGCATGCACACAGTGAGATCTATGTACTGAATGAAAAACATGCTGAGATGAAGCTGAGACAGGGAATAACCAGCGATATAAGCGGCAACTGCGGAATCGGAGTGTTCCCCCTCAATGAGAACAGGCATCTGCTCAAGCCGCTGAATGACGATGTGCTCGGTAAATGCACGCAGTCATTCTGCTGGACAGATTTCGCTTCGTTCTCGTCTTTGCTGAAAAAGCAGGGATGCGGAATAAACACCGGCTTCATGCAGGCTCATGCCCCGCTACGTTTCGCGATCATGGGAGAAGATTCATCAAGAGCGGCATCTGATGATGAGATCAGGGCAATGTGCGCTCTTCTGGATGAAAGCCTGAGTGAAGGCTGTTACGGTTTCTCCACCGGACTGTATTACAACCCATGTTCATTTGCGGATGAAAGGGAACTTGAGGCGCTTTTGAGCGTGACAGCCGCCCATGACGGCCTTTTCTCGGTTCATATGCGCAGTGAGAGCGATGATATACTTGAAGCCGCACAGGAAGTCCTTGCACTTTCCCTCAGATGTTCCGTGCGGCTTGAGATCAGCCATCTGAAGATCATAGGAGAGGCGAATCAGGAGAAGACGGCCGCTCTTCTTGCGCTTATTCATTCATACAGAGACAGAGGGCTTGACGTGTCTTTTGACCAGTATCCTTACAATTACGGTTCGACAAGTCTCTTTTCGCTTCTGCCTCCGCGCTATCTTTCCCTTACCAGAAGCGAGCTGCGTTTTGCACTGCAGCTTGAAAGCGAAAGGGAAGAGATGAAAAGGGAAATGATGCACCCTGACGGATGGGAAAGCCTTTATGCTGTCCTGGGGCCGGAGAGAATCAGCATCCTGCACATGGACAGCAGAAGTGATCTTGAAGGAAGATCTCTCGCCTCTCTCTCATCCACTCCTCTTGATTTTCTTTTCGATATTCTTTCTGATGAGGGCGGTGCGGCTGTCATGAGCGATGTGACAGAAGATCAGTCCACTCTTGAAGCGATAATGAAGGATGATCTCATGCACTTCGGCACCGATGCCATTTATTCTTCCTCTTCTCCTCATCCCCGCTCATCTGAAGCCGCCCTTGAGTTTCTCGGGAACTATGTGCTTTCCAGAAAACTTCATACTCTGGAAGAAGGCATCAGCATCCTGAGCGGAAAGAATGCGCGTCTGATGCGCATCACTGACAGGGGAATTGTGAGGGAAGGCGCGGCCGCCGATCTCCTGCTGCTTGATATAGACAATCCCGAAGTAAGGATAGCGATGGCTGTCGTCAACGGTATTCCCGCGCTGGAAAACGGGGTGCTTCAGAACGTGCTTTCCGGAAAGGTTCTTCTCAGGAAATGAATGGCCGTACTGTTTGTTGTCAAATGGCTTCCTGTATGATAAAAAGAAAATATGCAGAAGTCAGGTGAAGATTATTTGGAAGCGATCCTGGTCCTTGAGATCAGAAATGACAGTGAAAGCGTACGCAGCACTGACATCGCGAGACATCTGGGCGTGAGCAAGCCCAGCGTATCGCGCGCCATGTCCGTGCTCAGGGCTGACGGGTACGTGTCCATGGAGACTTACGGTGATGTGAGCCTTACCGCCAAGGGGAGGGCTCTTGCCGAGGAAGTCTATGACAGACACCGCACCCTTACGCGG
Organism: uncultured Spirochaetales bacterium; assembly: GCA_949285145.1. Lineage (GTDB taxonomy): Bacteria > Spirochaetota > Spirochaetia > Sphaerochaetales > Sphaerochaetaceae > Bullifex. Next base: position 6,539 of record CASDXQ010000024.1, read on the forward strand.
TTCTTCCGCGATATCCTCGGGGTTGACAAGGAGATTGCCGAGCATGATGCCTGTCTTATCGAACATGATATCTCCGCTGAAAGTATGAACAAGCTCACGCAGTTCATCAGGCGGTATCAGCAGCAGGATTGATATGAGTGAACTGTTTATTTTCGATTTCGGGAACGTGCTTATAAAAAACATCACCATGATTCCGGAAATGGCCCGCCGGCTGAAAACCAATGAAGCCGCCCTTGCCGCCGATTACGCTCTGTATGAAGACAGTCTCATCTCGGGCCTTTTCCCGATTGAGGCCTATTACAGACATCTTGAGGAAGCTTATGGTGTGAAGATAGGGGAAGACATATTCCGCACCTGTTTCCACCCTGTGCGGAACGAAGGTGTGTTTCCAGTCATCGATGAGCTGAGGAAGGGCGGAAACCGTGTCGTGGTCGGCTCGAATACATTTCATAGCCACTGGCCCACGATAGATGAGCTCGGCATAAGCTCTCATTTCGATTTTTGCTATGCAAGTCACCTCATCCATGCAGTGAAGCCTCAGGAAAGTTTCTTCACGTACATAATGTACATGGAAGGATTCACGGCCGGGAACACACACTTCGTTGATGATATGCAGGAGAATGTCGATTGTGCCTCCAGACTGGGAATCGATGCTTTCCGCTATACTTTCAATGACAGTGAACTGAGAAAACATTTCGGACGCTATATATGAGAATTCCGATGCAGAGCCTTCTTTCACGGATAATACTGTCGATTGTGCTGACAGTGTTTTTCGCGCTCACTCCCGTCATAATTTTCGTATACAGTTACGGCGAGATCCTGACGCAGTCCAACCTCTACAACCAGCTTGATGTCTCAATGAATGACATAAAGATACGTTTCTCTGCGACGGTGGGAGACCTGACGGACTGCCTGGCTGTCTTTGCCAATGATGAGACAGTGAAGGCTCTGGCAGATGGCGGCATAGTCGAGCGCACGCAGCTTGACATGAGCGCCGCATACAGCCTTGCCGGAAGGGAGGATGATGCAGTGCTCACTGTGCTCTCTTTGGACGGACATGTACTTTATACAACGGCAAGCGATATTCCTTTCTATGTGGATTTCTCATCAAGGCTTCCCTCCGTTCAGGATTTTGAGGGAACACGGTTCTCCACCGGCTTCCGCTACACAACGCTTGAGAAGGGAGAGGTTGTCATCAACATGATCAGATGCATCAGGGATGATGATGGCAGTGTTTCCGCATATGCCTTCCTTGATGTCATCGGCACGCAGTTCGTCCGCTATGCCGATCCGGCGCTTGTCAATGAAGTGTGCCTCCTGAATACGGAAACAGGCATGGTGTCATCTCTCATACACCTGAATGACTACCGGCCTCTTGATGACGGGTGGGTTTTCTCCACTTACGATTTCACTGAAGGTTTCAGCCGCATAGGCAATGTGCTTGTCACCCATGACGAACTTCCCGGGTACGGCTTCATCCTCATCGGCTATCTTGACATAAGTCCATACATGGACTCGATGAACAGCTTCTACACCATGATACTTGTCATCATAACCTCTGCCTTCATCGTTTCCATAATCATAGCGTTTTTTCTCGGCTCTTCCATCGTCAAGCCCATCAGCAGGCTTATTGCGGTCATGGGACAGGTGGAGAAAAGAGGGGACTTCGATGTAGAGGTGCCGCACAGCCGCATAAAGGAAATGGAGGATCTCAATGACAAGTTCAGCGAGATGCTGAGACAGATCAAGCTGCTGATACAGAAGAACGAGGATGAGAGGGACAAGGTTGCGGATGCCGAACGCAAGGCACTTGAAGCCCAGATGAATCCCCATTTCCTCTTCAATACGCTCAATGTGATAAGATCGATGGCCAGACTCAACGGAGAAAAGGATATAGAGGATATCACGATAAAACTGGGCCGCCTGCTGCGCTATGCGGTTGACAACAGACAGAGCAGCGAGACCATCGAGAACAGTTTCCTGATGGTTGAAAGCTACCTCGGCATCCAGCGTGTCCGTTTCGGCGAAAAACTCAACATAAGCATCAGCCTCCATGACGATGTAAGGAACGTCGTCACTCCGAAGCTGATCATCCAGCCGCTTGTGGAGAATGCGATCACGCATGGTCTGGAACCCAGGCTCGGAGTGTGGAATCTTGAGATAAGCGCAGTGCCGGACGGATGCGGGAATGTCGAGATCACGGTAAGCGACAACGGTGTGGGATTTGACGATACACTCTACCAGAATATGGAGAATTTCGCACACAGCACGCATACCGGCATGTACAATGTTTACAAGCGGCTTTATCTTTGCTATGGCTCAAAAGCCGTATTCAGGGTAAAATCTAAAAAAGGCAGGGGCAGCAGAATCTATCTGAAGTTCCCTGCATCTATGGGAGATTGCAGCGATGTATAGTGTGATACTTGTGGAAGATGAACAGCTTGTCCGTCAGGAGCTTGCGGCTACGACTCCGTGGGAGCAGCTCGGCCTCAGGCTGATCGCAACCTGCGGTGACGGCATTGACGGAGAGAACAAGATCAGGCTTCTGGATCCGGATATCGTGATCACGGACATCCGTCTTCCCGGTCAGGACGGACTGACCATGCTCAGGCGCTGCCAGGTTCCCCATGCAGTCATTCTTTCCGGTTATACGGATTTCTCCTACACGCGTACTGCAATACAGCTATCAGTCTTCGACTACCTTCAGAAACCTGTCGATTCCGGCCAGCTTGAGGAAACACTCCGCTCCCTGGTGGAGAAGATAAAGGGGGAAGAACAGGAGCTTGCCAGATTCAGAAGCAGCGTGAAGGATGACGGGAAGGAGATGATAGATCTTCCCAAGAGCGTGGACAACCATATCATAAATTCCGTCATAAGCTTCATCGCAAGCAATTATTCCAGTCCGGTGGGCCTGCAGGAGGCAGCTGAGTATCTTGAGCTTTCGGAAAGTCATCTAAGCCGTCTTTTCAAGGAAGAGACTGGCCTGAATTTCCTGCAGTACCTGAATGCATGGAGGGTCAACAAGGCCGCCGGACTCATGAGGGATCCGAGAAAGAACATCTCCGAAATCGCAATCGAGTGCGGTTTTCCGTCTCCCGGTTATTTCGCCAAGATATTCAAGCGTTTTATCGGGCAGACTCCGACTCAGTTCCGTGACCATATTTCCATGAACGGGTAAGCTGAAGCTTTTGTTTTCAATAATCGAATGTAAGAGGCAATTCGTTGAAATATAATGAATTGTCTTTTTCAGTGTTGTGTATTTCTGAAAAAATGATGTAAAAAAATTCACTTTTTTGCATAATGCGATTGACAAACTGGCGGCAAAAGAAGTAAGAAAACAGCATCAAAACTAACTGAAGACAATAAAGGAGGAGAAAATGACAACAATCAGTGCCATGATTATTGCAGCTGTCGCTTCTCTTTCCCTTATCAGTCTTCTTATCGTCCTACTTATTAGAAACTAGACCACGGTTTAGTTTGCTTTTATGTAGCCCGTGGTCAGATTGAAAAACCACGGGTTAATTTTTTTTGAGGAGGAGAACGGGTGGAAAAAGGAAAGCTGGTAAAGAGAACTCTGGCTATACTTGTCAATAATAAATCGGGCGTGCTGATGAGGGTGGTCGGTCTGTTCTCAAGACGCGGCTACAACATCAATTCCCTTTCTGTCGGCGAGACCGAAGACAGCTCGATAAGCCGCATAACGATTGTGGTCGCAGTCGGGGACAAATCCATCATTGAGCAGATAAAAAGACAGGTCGAGAAGCTTGTCGATGTCATCAGGGTCTATGAACTGACCAGCAACAACTCCCTTCAGAAGGAGCTGCTTCTGGTGAAGATCCGCGTTGATCTTGACAGCCGGTCGCATCTTGTGGATCTTGCCGAGATCTTCAAGGCCAAGATCATCGATGTCACCAGACAGACTCTCACTCTCCAGCTCACCGGAGACCTGGACAAGCTGGACGCTTTCATGGAAATGGCGAGCGATTACGAGATTGTAGAACTTGCGAGAACGGGCATCACTGCACTTGAAAGAGGCAGCAGGGCCCTCAGCGATATTGAATTCGAAAATTAAATTGGAGGAAAAACCATGAGTAAAATGTATTATGAGAAAGACGGGAATCTCGGTCTTCTTGACGGCAAGAAGGTCGCAATCATCGGCTACGGCAGCCAGGGACACGCACATGCGCTCAACCTGCATGAAAGCGGTGTTGATGTGACAGTCGGCCTTTATGAAGGCTCAAAGAGCTGGGCAAGGGCGGAGGAAGCCGGTCTCAAGGTCACCACGGCGGCACAGGCTGCAAAGGAGTGCGACATCATCATGATCCTCGTCAACGACGAGAAGCAGGCAAAGCTCTACAAGGAGTCAATCGAGCCGGGCCTCAGCGCAGGCAAGTATCTTGCTTTTGCTCACGGTTTCAATATCCATTTCGGCCAGATCGTTCCCCCGAGCGACGTGAATGTCATCATGATCGCACCGAAGGGACCGGGCCATACAGTACGCAGCCAGTATCAGGAAGGAAAGGGTGTGCCGTCCCTCATCGCTGTCGCTCAGGATCCTTCCGGTGATTCGGAGCAGATCGCTCTTGCATATGCAATCGGCATCGGTGCCGGCAGGGCAGGCGTGTTCGTAACCACATTCAAGGAAGAGACAGAGACGGATCTTTTCGGTGAGCAGGCGGTTCTGTGCGGCGGTGTCAGCGCACTTATCAAGGCGGGTTTCGACACTCTCGTGGAAGCCGGATACCAGCCTGAGATGGCTTATTTCGAATGCTGTCATGAGATGAAGCTCATCGTCGACCTAATCAATCAGGGCGGTCTCAGCTTCATGCGCTACTCATGTTCCGATACTGCAGAGTACGGCGACTATGTCTCAGGAAAGAGAGTCATCACGGATGACACAAAGAAGGCCATGAAGGAGATCCTCGGCGAAATCCAGGACGGTACATTCGCACGCAACTGGCTGCTTGAGAACCAGGTCGGACGCCCGTACTTCAATGCCCGCAAGAGAATGGAGGCTGAAAGTCTCCTTGAGAAGACAGGTGCAAGACTGAGAAGCCTGATGAGCTGGCTCAAGAAATAAGTTTCAAAGGAACAGGATATGGCAGAGAGAGTTTATATATTCGATACGACACTGAGAGACGGAGAGCAGGCTCCCGGATACTCAATGAATCTGGAAGAGAAGATCAAAATGGCAAAGGCGCTTGAGGCTCTGGGCGTCGATATCATCGAAGCCGGCTTTGCCATATCAAGTCCGGGGGACTTTGAATCGGTGAGGGCAATTGCCGCAGCGGTTGAGAATGTCACTGTAGCATCTCTTGCACGTGCGCTCAGAAAGGACATCGATGCGGCATGGAATGCCGTAAAGGAGGCGAAGAAGCCACGTATTCACGTATTTCTCGCAACAAGCGACCTTCACCTTGAATACAAACTGAAGCTTACCCGTGATGAGGCTCTTGAGCGCATCAGGGAGAATGTATCCTATGCTGCAAGCCTCTGCCCTGATATCGAGTTCTCGCTTGAAGATGCAACACGCACCGATCTTGACTATATGTGCCGCGTTGTAGAGCTTGCGATAGACTGCGGCGCGAAAACGGTCAACCTGCCGGATACTGTCGGCTATGCCACACCGCAGGAAATTGCGAACATGGTCGGGTACGTAAAGAAAAACGTTCCCAACATCGGCAAGGCAGTGATAAGCATGCACTGCCACAATGACCTTGGTCTTGCGGTTGCCAACACCATAAGCGGAATCAGTGCCGGTGCCCGTCAGGTCGAATGCACACTCTGCGGAATCGGCGAGAGGGCCGGCAATGCGGCGCTTGAGGAGATCGCGATGCTCATCAAGACCCGCAATGACGTTCTTCCCTTCGAGACCGGAATCAACACAAGCGAGATCACACGCTCTGCCCGTCTGCTTTCCTCGACGACCGGCGTGAAGATAAATCCGAGCAAGGCGATCGTCGGTGCCAACGCATTCGCCCATGAAAGCGGCATTCACCAGCACGGCATGATGGCAAACAGCAAGACATACGAGATCATGACTCCGGAGAGCGTCGGTCTCACCCAGACAAGCCTCGTGCTGGGAAAACACTCAGGACAGCATGCCTTCAGCAGAAAGCTCGTCGAGCTTGGCTATACGGTGAGCAAGGAAGAAGAGGACAGACTCTTTGCCGAATTCAAGAAAACATGCGACAGGAAGAAGACCATCTCCGACAGAGATATTGTCGCTCTTGTTGAAAACACCGAGGAGAAGGACAGCCAGATCTGGTCCCTTGAATCCTTTGTCGTCAACAGCGGCAATCATATGGACAGCACTGCGTGCATCACTCTCAGAAAGGACGGCAAAACATACAAGGACGTCGCGATCGGAACCGGTCCGGTCTATGCTTCCCTCAGGGCGGTTGAGAAGATCATCAGACATCCTTTCTCTCTGGATGACTATCAGCTTCAGGCCGTAACCGAACACAGGGATGCTCTTGGCGAGGTTCTGGTGAAAGTGAGCGATGCAAGCGGAACTTACCGCGGGCGAGGTGTCAGTACAGATGTGATCGAAGCCAGCATCCTTTCCGCTCTTGCCGCCGTGAACAAGATGCTTGCAGAGAAATCCTCATCGTCATTCTCCCAGGGACAGAGTGCAAGTTCCATGAGCTTTGAGAATGACATGCTGCTTGATCATACGGACAAGAAGGAGAACTGATTGGAAAGGGTAGAAATCTTCGACTCGACCCTGAGGGACGGCAGCCAGGGGGAGGGAATAAGTTTTTCAATAGAAGACAAACTCAGGATAGTGAAGCTGCTTGATGATCTCGGGGTTTCCTACATAGAAGCCGGCAATCCCGGTTCGAATGTCAAGGACCTGACATTCTTCGAACGTCTGAAGAGCGTACGTCTGGCAAATGCCAGAGTCGTCGCATTCGGCTCCACCAGAAGGGCCGGAATCAGGGCCGAGGATGACAGAAACCTCAATTCCCTGCTTTCCGCCGGAGTGGACACTGCCGCGATTTTCGGTAAAAGCTGGGACTTCCAGGTGACTGACATTCTGAAGATATCCCTTGAGGAGAATCTTGAGATGATCAGCTCGTCGGTCAGCTTTCTCGTCAGTCACGGGAAAACCGTTTTCTTTGATGCCGAACATTTCTTTGACGGCTACAGGGAAAACCGTGAGTATGCGCTCAGGACGCTTGAATGCGCCGCAGATGCAGGAGCTTCATGCCTTGTGCTGTGCGAGACGAGGGGTGGCTGTCTTCCCGATGAAGTCTATGAAATAACGAAAGCCGTGAAGCAGGCTTTCCCCCGCATGAGGATTGCGATACATGCACATGACGACTCAGGCTGCGCGGTCGCATCTTCCATCCTTGCAGTCAGGGCAGGTGCCACCCAGGTGCAGGGGACGCTTCTGGGAATCGGGGAGAGATGCGGAAATGCAAATCTTTCCACACTCATCGCGGATCTTGAGCTCAAGATGGGGGTGCGCACAATCAGCGGACCGCTTGAGAGTCTCAATTCCGTCTGCCGTGCAGTTTCTGCACTGTGCAACATAAACATAGGTGCCAACACCCCTTATATAGGCTCATCGGCCTTTGCCCATAAAGGCGGGATGCATATAGACGGTGTGCTTAAGGATCCCCGTTCATTCGAACACATAAGACCGGAGAGCGTAGGTTCCAGCCGGCGTCTGCTGATGAGTGAAGTCAGCGGAAGGGCTCTTCTCATGAAGCGCATCGAGAAGATAAAGCCGGGACTCGCCAAGGACAGCAGTGAAGTCATACATCTTATGGAAACGCTGAAAGCCAAGGAGGCTGAAGGCTACCAGTATGAAGGTGCGGAGAACAGTTTCGACGTGATCATCTACAAGGAGCTTTTCAAGTCGGAGCCTTTCTTCACTTTTGTCCATTACCAGACAATAGGATCGCTTCCGTATGCCGATCCGGCCGGAGGCGCAAGCCATACGGCCCTTGTCAAGGCAAGGGTCAGAGGGGAGAGCGCAATCGCAGGCGCGGAGGGAAAAGGCCCAGTCAACGCGCTGGACATAGCACTGCGTTCTGTGCTTGAACAGTTCTATCCGTCGCTGCGCAGCGTGCACCTGACGGACTACAAGGTCAGGGTGCTTGACGGTGCAGATGCCACGGCAAGCCGTGTGAGGGTTCTCATTGATTCAAGCGACGGTGTTGACACCTGGTCGACAATAGGTGTCAGCAGCGACATAATCAAAGCAAGCTTTCTGGCTCTTTCAGACAGTATAGAGTACAAGCTTTTCAAAGACAGGAGGAGATGAATATGGCAATGACAGTCAGTGAGAAGATTCTTTCTCATGCGGCAGGACTGGACGAGGTACATGCAGGACAGTTGATAATGGCGAAGCTTGACATGGTGCTCGGAAATGATATCACAAGCCCGGTTGCAATCGGGGAGTTCGGCAAATTCAATACCGACAGGGTATTTGACAAAAACAAGGTTGCCCTTGTTCCTGATCATTTTGCTCCGAATAAGGATATCAAGGCGGCGACACAGTGCCAGTGCATGAGGAACTTCGCCCGCAAGATGGATATAAAAAACTATTTCGAAGTCGGTGAAATGGGTGTCGAGCATGCCCTTCTTCCAGAGAAAGGCCTGGTGACTGCAGGGGATGTCGTGATCGGTGCTGACAGTCACACCTGTACTTACGGTGCGCTGGGTGCTTTCTCGACCGGTGTCGGTTCAACCGACATGGCTGCGGGCATGGCAACCGGCAAGGCATGGTTCAAGGTTCCATCCGCTATCAGGTTCAATCTTAGCGGAAAGATGAAGAAGCATGTTTCCGGCAAGGATCTCATCCTCCACATCATCGGCATGATCGGTGTTGACGGAGCTCTTTACAAGACAATGGAATTCCAGGGTGACGGAGTTGCAAATCTTACGATGGATGACAGGTTCACCATCTGCAACATGGCGATCGAGGCCGGTGCCAAGAACGGTATCTTCCCTGTTGATGAACAGACTCTTGCCTATCTGAAAGAGGCCGGTGCCAGGGAGCCCAGGATTTTCACAAGCGACCCGGATGCCTCCTATGAGAAGGTCATTGACATCGATCTCTCGCAGCTTGAGAGCACTGTCAGCTTCCCTCATCTTCCCGAGAACACCCATCTGGTCAAGGACTGCCCTGAAATAAAGATCGACCAGGTTGTCATCGGCTCCTGTACAAACGGAAGACTCAGCGATCTGCGCATTGCCGCGGACATACTCAGAGGACGCCATATAGCATCAGGTGTGAGATGCATTGTCATTCCAGCCACACAGAAGATTTACAGGCAGGCAATGCATGAAGGACTTTTCGACATCTTCCTTGATGCCGGCTGTGTCATAAGCACACCGACCTGCGGCCCGTGTCTGGGCGGTTATATGGGCATCCTTGCGGAAGGTGAGAGATGCGTCAGCACGACAAACAGGAACTTCGTCGGCCGCATGGGCCATGTGAAGAGCGAAGTCTATCTTGCCAGCCCCGCAGTGGCAGCTGCCAGCGCCATCGCCGGAAAGATCGCAGATCCGGCAGACATGTAAGGAAGGAGGGAGAAGGACAATGAAAGCCAAAGGAAATGTCTTCAGATACTATGACAATGTTGATACGGATGTGATCATTCCCGCACGCTATCTGAACACCAGCGTTGCAAGCGAGCTTGCAGCACACTGCATGGAGGATATCGACAAGGACTTCGTGAAGAATGTGAAGAAGGGGGATATCATAGTGGCGGGTGCGAATTTCGGCTGCGGCTCAAGCCGTGAGCATGCGCCGCTTGCAATCAAGGAAAGCGGTATAAGCTGTGTAATCGCCACAACATTCGCCCGCATTTTCTACAGGAACTCGATCAATATCGGTCTTCCGATTCTTGAATGCAGGGATGCCAGCGAGAAGATCCAGGCCGGAGATGAAGTCGAGGTCGATTTCGACAGCGGAGAGATAAAGGATCTCACTCTCGGCCTCACATTCAAAGCCGAGCCGTTCCCGCCGTTCATGCAGGCCATAATCGCTGAGGGCGGTCTGATCAGCTATCTGTCAAAGGAGGAAGGAAAATGAAAATCAGACTTGCTTTGATTCCCGGAGACGGGATCGGTCCCGATATAGTAAAGGAAGCTGTAAGGGTTCTGGATAGAACCGCTGATATCTACGCTCATGAATTTGAATACAGAACGCTTCTTGCGGGCGGCTGTGCAATTGACCGTACAGGTGAGCCTCTTCCTGCTGAGACACTTGAATGCGCGAAGGAAAGCGACGCAGTCCTTCTCGGCGCCGTAGGAGGCCCGAAGTGGGACAACGTTCCTTCTTCCCTGAGGCCGGAGAAGGCTCTTCTCGGCCTCAGAGGAGGACTCGGCCTTTTCTGCAACCTCCGTCCTGCGATGCTTTATGATGAGCTTGCCGGTGCCTGTCCGCTCAGAAGCGAGCTGGTTGAAGGCGGCCTGAATGTCATGGTCGTGCGCGAGCTTACCGGCGGCATTTATTTCGGCGAAAGGGGAAGGAACGGGGATTGTGCCTATGACACCATGAAATATTCAAAGGGAGAAGTCGAGCGCATTGCGAGAAAAGCTTTTGAGATTGCCATGAAGCGCAATAAGAAACTCACTTCCGTCGACAAGGCGAACATCCTTGAATCCAGCAGACTCTGGAGAGCCACCGTCGATGAGGTCGCAGCTGACTATCCTGAAGTGGCTGTCAATCATCTTTATGTCGACAACGCCGCAATGCAGCTTGTGAGGAACCCGAAGCAGTTTGACGTGATCCTCACGGAAAACATGTTCGGCGATATCCTTTCCGATGAGGCCAGCATGATCACTGGTTCTATCGGAATGCTTCCATCCGCATCGCTGCGCTCCGATTCTTTCGGAATGTATGAGCCGATTCACGGTTCAGCTCCTGACATCGCAGGCCAGAATAAGGCGAATCCACTTGCAACGATTCTCTCTGCCGCGATGATGCTGCGCTATTCATTCTCTCTCACAAAAGAGGCTGATGCGATAGAAAAGGCTGTCGAGGATACCCTCCGCCAGGGCTGGCGGACTGCCGACATCTATACTGAAGGCTGCCGTCTGTGCGGCACCGTCGAAATGGGCGATGCCGTCATATCCAACATAAAGTGAGGTGTGCTTATGAGAAGCGATAGCATGAAGAAGGGGATTGAGAAAGCCCCGATGAGATCCCTGATGAAGGCTCTCGGCTGGACTGACAGGGAAATAGACATGCCGGTTGTCGGAATCGTCAGCGCACAGAGCGAGATAGTGCCGGGGCACATGCATCTGGATCGCATTGTCGAGGCCGTGAAGGCCGGTGTCAGGGAAGCCGGCGGACATCCTGTCGAATTCCCTGTCATCGGGGTGTGTGACGGCATTGCAATGGGACATGAGGGAATGAAGTATTCTCTCTGTTCAAGAGAGCTGATCGCCGACAGCATCGAGGTCATGGCGGATGCTCATCCGTTTGATGCTCTTGTCATGGTTCCAAACTGTGACAAGATCGTTCCCGGAATGCTCATGGCTGCCTGCCGTCTGAATCTGCCGACTATCTTTGTCTCGGGCGGACCTATGCTTGCCGGTCATATAAAGGGAAACAGGGAAAGGAGTTTCTCTCTTTCCTCAATGTTCGAGGCTGTCGGGAAATACAAGGCGGGAACAATGAGCGAGGAGGATGTCCTTGAATGGGAGAATTCCGTATGTCCCAGCTGCGGTTCATGTTCCGGCATGTATACGGCGAACAGTATGAACTGTCTGTGCGAGGCAATCGGAATAGCACTTCCTGGAAACGGAACCATACCTGCAGTCTATTCAGAGCGTGAACGCTTTGCCAAGGAAAGCGGATACCAGATCATGGAGCTGTTGAAAAAAGACATAAAAGCAAGGGATATCCTGACAGACAGGGCATTCAACAATGCGCTTACTGTCGATATGGCGCTTGGCTGCTCAACGAACACCATGCTCCATCTGCCGGCAATCGCACACAGTGCGGGAGTGGAGATCGATATCTTCCATGCCAACGAGCTTTCCTCAAAGGTTCCCAATCTCTGTCACCTTGCACCTGCCGGTGCCGCACATATAGAGGATCTGTATTTTGCCGGTGGGATAATGGCCGTGATGAAGGAGCTTGACAAGAAGCAGCTTCTTGACAGAAGCCTCATCACGGTTACAGGAAAGCCCATCTCCGCTTCCTATGACAAGGCGGTAAACTATGACGAGTCTGTCATCCGTCCGGTTGACAATCCGTATGACAGAACAGGCGGCATAGCTGTGCTGAAGGGCAATCTTGCTGAAGAAGGTGCCGTGGTGAAACGTTCAGCTGTTGCTGCCGAGATGCTGTATCATAAGGGGCCTGCCCGCGTGTTCAACAGCGAGGAAGAGGCAATTGATGCCATCTATAACAAGAGAATAAACAAGGGTGATGTTGTCGTGATCCGCTATGAAGGTCCCAAGGGCGGTCCGGGTATGAGGGAGATGCTTTCCCCGACGTCTGCAATCGCAGGCATGGGTCTTGACAAGGATGTCGCGCTCATTACCGACGGACGCTTCTCAGGTGCGACCAGGGGCGCTTCAATCGGGCATGTCTGTCCGGAGGCTGCCGCCGGCGGACTTATCGGACTTGTCGAGGAAGGTGATGAAATCGAGATCGACATCAATAACTGCAGACTGTCCCTGAATGTGGATGAGAAGGTTCTTGAAGAGAGAAGAAAGAACTTCAAGCCTCTGATCAAGCCGTGTTCCGGCTACCTCAGACGCTATCAGAGTCTTGTCACATCAGCAAGCAGAGGGGCTGTATTTCGGGAGGATATTTAATTGAAGATAACAGGTGCTCAGGCAATCGTTGAACTTTTGATCGAACAGGGTGTTGATACCATCTTCGGCTATCCCGGAGGTCAGGTCATACCGCTGTATGATGCAATTTATCAGAACAAGAGCCGTATCCGCCATATCCTTACGGCACACGAGCAGGGTGCAAGTCATGCTGCCGACGGTTATGCAAGGTCAACCGGCAGGGTAGGTGTATGCATGGCCACTTCAGGTCCCGGTGCCACAAACCTCGTGACAGGTCTTGCCACCGCATACATGGACTCTTCCCCCGTGATTGCAATCACGGGAAACGTGCCTCTTTCCCTGCTTGGCAAGGACAGTTTCCAGGAAGTCGATATCACAGGTGTGACGATGCCCATAACAAAGCACAATTACATCGTCAAGAACATCGACGATCTCATCCCTACTTTCCGCGAGGCGTTCCATATCGCACAGTCGGGACGTCCGGGTCCTGTCCTCATTGACGTTCCTAAGGACATGCAGACAGGCATGGTTGAATATGAATACATGGAAAAGAAGGCGGTGGAAAGAGACACCCGCAGGCTGAGGGAAGAGGACATAGAGAAGGCTTTGAAGATGCTCGATGAAGCCGAACGCCCGATGATATACATCGGCGGCGGCGTCATACGCTCCGATGCTTCAGATGAGCTCAAGGCATTTGCCGACAAGCTTGATGCCGCGGTCTGTTCATCTCTCATGGGACTTGGTGCTCTCAGGGCTGATGATCCCCGTTTCACGGGTCTTGTAGGCATGCACGGTACAAAACTCAGCAACATGAGCATAAATGCCTGTGATCTTCTCATTGTCATCGGCGCACGTTTTTCCGACAGGGTAATCAGCAAGGGCAGCACTTTCGCTCGTCAGGCGAAGATACTCCAGCTTGATATTGATCCCGCCGAGTTCAACAAGAACATCTATTCTCATGTTCATGTCGTTGGCGACGTGAAGGAAATACTGAAAAGACTCAACGGCATGATACAGCAGAAAGATCATCTGCAGTGGCTGAACTATATCAGCGAAAACAGACGGCGCTATCCCGTCAAGGTGACAAGCGAGTCCCGCCGTCCCAGGGAGATCATCAGGGCTCTTGATCATGAGTTGCAGAGCCTTGAATGCGACAGCTACATAACAACTGAAGTGGGCCAGCATCAGATGTGGGCCGCCCAGTTTCTCAAGCACACGAAACCGCGTCATTTCATCACATCCGGCGGTCTTGGAACCATGGGTTTCGGAACCGGCGCTTCCATAGGCTGTCAGATATCTCATCCCGGAGCAAGGGTGTGCAACGTGGCCGGAGACGGTTCCTTCCGCATGAACTGCAACGAGCTTGCCACAATCGCGCGCTATAATCTTCCAATCGTGATTCTGGTATTCAATAACCACTGTCTCGGCATGGTGCGTCAGTGGCAGACTCTTTTCTATGAAGGGCATTACAGCGAGACGACTCTTGATACGCCTCTGGACTGGGTGACGCTCGCCAAAGCTTATGGAGTGGAGGGAATGTGTCTCAGGAATGATGATGATCCTGCAGCAGTTATCAAGGCTGCCTTTGCCTTGAACCGCCCTGTGGTTGTCGACTGTGAAATCCCTCTTGACGATAAGGTTCTGCCGATGGTGGCTCCGGGAGCTTCGATAAGCGACATGATGGGATTCATCGAGGAGGAAATCTAGAAAAAGGCAGGAGATGAAACATGATTATGCTTTCTCTGCCTGCACCGCAGGATTTATTGACACTATCATGTTTTGTGTCGATAATAACCAGTGTCAGCAGAAAATATCTGTCGTGCATAAAAGAAACTCTCTCAACAATATTGACCAATAGTCTGCTTTTGGGTAATATCGGGAAAGTGTCTTGATCACGATAAATTTTCAGAGAGGTTAAATAATGGCTACTCCAAAGTATAAAACATCAAAATCTAAGGCTGCTTCACGCAAGGCTGCTAACATGAAGCTTGCTGCTCCAACCCTTTCTCCTTGCCAGACATGCGGTAACCTTGTACCTTCCCACCAGGTATGCCCGAAGTGCGGATATTACAACGGCAAGCAGGTCATCGAGAAGGACAGCGAATAAGGAGGACTGGTAAAATGACTGAAACTCAGGTTCTTGAGAAAGTAAAGGATTTGGTTGCTGAAAAGCTTTCTGTCGATCCGTCAAAGATCGTTCCGGAAGCTTCATTCAGAAAGGATCTCGGTGCAGACAGCCTTGATACCTATGAACTGGTTTATGCTATCGAAGAAGAGCTTGGTGTCACTATTCCTGATGACATGGCTAACGAATTCGAAACAGTAGGTGATGCTGTAAAGTATCTTTCTTCAGTATTAAGCTAATCAGATGAACCAGCAATTCGGAAAAGCTCCTTCAAGTAAAAGACTGGAGGAGCTTTTGATATTTTCAAAGATAATCAATGTAACATTTTCAGATCTGAATCTTCTTGACAATGCCCTGACCCATACTTCATATGCCAATGAAACAGGGAAACTCAATAATGAGAGGCTTGAATTCCTGGGTGACAGTGTTCTTGGGGTTGTTTGTGCCGAATATCTTTATAAAAACATGCCGACATATCAGGAAGGTGATCTTTCACGCGTCAAGGCTGCTGTTGTCTCTGAGGAGAGTCTTGCCGAGGTTGCTCATAAACTCGGTCTGAGTGAATATATTCAGATCGGTCATGGCGAGGAGATAAACGGAGGCCGCAACAAGAAGGCCATTCTAGCCGATGCGATGGAAGCTGTAATTGCCGCAATCTATCTTGATCAGGGCTTTGAGTGTGCCAGACAATATGTCCTCTCCTGGCTTGTCCATCAGATTGAGATCGTGAGGGAAGGGAAGAACACAAACAAGGATTACAAAAGCCGTCTGCAGACTTATATGCAGAAGAGCAAAGGCAAGGTTCCCGAATATATTCTTGACAGAACGGAGGGACCTGAGCATATGCCGACTTTTTTTGTGAAGGTTATTCTCGGGCACAAGGTTTTCGGACCTGCAAGAGGTGCGAATAAAAAGCAGGCGGAGCAGAATGCAGCCCGTATTGCACTTGAGGAACTCCATCAGATCTGAAATGTAAAAAAGAGACTGGATCATCAAGGGGGTTGATTAATCCAGCCTAAGGAGGTGCAAACCAAACGGGGTTCACAGGAATTACAATTTATTGTTATATCATAAATTACAATTAGTCAAGTCGCTGAAAGAAGAAGTAAAACGGGTTCAGCGGTTTTTCCAGCACAGAAACTGAACTTGCTGTTCGCTAAGTGAGCGGAAATTCATAATCAGAATGAAATAGTATTCTGCTGTGTGAAACATATATTATCTTCCATTTTTTCTTTCTTTTCTTTCTTATGCTGAAATGTTAGAATTTCACCATCAATTTTTCAGGAGAATGAAGTGAGAGTTATTGAAACCAAAAACGCACCGGGTGCTATCGGCCCGTATTCACAGGCTTTCATCACCGGCAATATGGTGATTACTTCAGGACAGATTCCCGTAAATCCGGCAGACGGAACCATTGCAGAGGGAATCAGTGATCAGACCAGACAGAGCTGTCTCAACGTCAAGGCAATTCTCGAGGCTGCCGGCAGCAGCATGGAGAAGGTTGTCAAGACTACCTGTTTCCTCGCCGACATGGCAGATTTTGCGGCATTCAATGAAGTGTATGCCCAGTATTTCACGGGAAAACCCGCACGCAGCTGTGTTGCAGTCAAGACACTGCCCAAAAACGTGCTGTGCGAGATTGAAGCTATAGCGGAGCTCTGAGAAAGAAAGACCCTCCTGGATGCATCTTCCGGAGGGTCTGAAGTCTGTAATAGTCTGTTGTTCATTTTGTGCTTTCCGCACTTTTTCTGTTGACTATGAAAATGCCGAGTGAGACAAGGATCAGTGCAAGCAGTTTGTTTATCTGGAGCGCCTGCTCAACTTCATTGAGGAATATTGCAGAAAGAAGCACTCCGAAGAGCGGTGTCATGAAGTTGAAGATCGACACCCTGCTTACAGGATTGTGCTTCATGAGAATTCCCCATACCGTATAGGCCACGGCTGAGATCAGAGCCATATAGATAAGTAGCACATAGCCGGCAATTCCTACTGCCATGTCAATTCTTGCTCCTGCAATGAGCGATACCAGGACCATCACAAGGCCGCCGAAAATGAACTGGTAGCCGCTGAGCATCACAACATTGAACCTAACCGAATACCTCTTTACGAGAATACCTGACAGAGCATAGCTGATCTGTGAAAGCAGTACAAGGCCTTCTCCTGGCAGTGTGAAGGTGAACATGCTTCCGCCTGAGAAAGAAATATTCATTATTATGATGCCTGCAAAACCGAGTATCACACCGACCATCTTGTTTGTTGTCATCTTCTCCTGCCTGAAAAGGAAACATGCCATCAGTATCGAGAAGAAACCTCCCGAACCTGAGAGGATTGTGCCGGTGACACCGCTTGTATGTGCAAGTCCTATGTAAAAACAGAAATACTGGATGATTGTCTGTGCAAAGCCGAGTTTCACGATACTGGGCAGCGCCGCTTTCTCCGGCTTCACGAATTTCTTCTCCTTGAGTGATTCAAAGAGAATGACGAGGATTCCTGCCAGGAAGAACCTGATACCTGCGAACTGGATGATAGCCCATGTGTCGCTGCTTGCTATCGAGAATATTTCGTAGCCTGTCTTGATTGACGGCGTGGCGCTTCCCCAGAGGAAACAGGACAGCATTGCCAGAAGGAATACCACCCATAGTTTAGTGAGTCTGTCATTGTTTTCCATGAAAATTCCAACCCCTTTGTTATGCAAACAGAGGAGAGTATAGGTCAAAGGGTGGAAAGCTTCAAGCGCTGACAGACTTAAGGATGTTTTCACTGGGTTGCAACTGGCTGTCATAAAACTGAAATTGATTTTTAAGTTCGAAAAAATCATTCGCTAAGTGATTTTTCTGGACTTAAAAGTCATTTCAATGTCAATTGAATGGCTGAACAGTGCTGGAATCACGTTGCAGTGCAGAAAGGTATCTGTTCCTGATATCCCGCTTAAGGCATATGAGGATCTCTCTTCCTTCAAGTTATACAAAAACCCGTGAAATAGCTGCCACCCTTCAGGGTGGTCAGGTGAATCACGGCATCATGATGAAATCCTTTGCAATCGAAGCGAATTCCTCTGCATTGCTGAGTATTGCAGGATGGCCTCTATGTGGGAACATATGGATCGAGGCATTGCCCATCATCTTCTTCATTTCCTCATATTCCTCTTCCATGTCGCTGCGGCACATCAGGTCTTCAGCAGCACCCGTCAAAAGAACAGGACAC
>CASDXQ010000025.1 GCA_949285145.1 uncultured Spirochaetales bacterium
TCCTCTCTTGCAGATATTCATCGCCGCCATCCTGTCATCATTTCCCTTATACCCGCACACAGGACAGGAATACAATCTCTCTCTTCTGTCTCTTGCCTTCTTATCCACATTAGAGCAATGAGGACATGTCTGTGATGTTTGTCTTGCATCTGCATATATCACAGCATCCCCTGCAAGAGAGGCTTTGTATTCCAGTTTCTGCTGCAAGTCATAATAAGGCCATGACACACTTACATAGCGGTCTTTCCTCTTTACTTTGCATGTTGCATTCCTCACACCAGAGAGGTCTTCCAGAACAAAGGTAACTCCTCTTTCATTTTCGGCGACGAGTGTCTTTGCCAGCTGATGATTCACATCACTGACGTAGCGGTTCTCTCTCGCTCTCTTCTGTTTTGCTTCCCTTCCCTTATAGAATCTTGTCTTCTTTCCGTCATATGTAACTGCCGTGTTTATTATGCCACTGTCAATTCCTACAACCTTCCTCTCATCAAAGGCAAAGTCCGGGCTGTTCAGTTTAACGGAAACATAAAGAAAAGCCTTGCCTTTCCTGAGAACAAGCTTTGCTCCTCCGAACACGGCGTCCTTATTGATATACTTCTCAAAACCCTTTGAAGAGAATGAAACCTTTATTCTCTTCTCCAGAGTATTGAGAGAGACAATTCCTTTATCAATATCAATAGACCAGTCTCTTCCTCTTACCTGATCACACTGAGGCAGGGAGAAGAAGACAGGCTTTTCAAGTTTTTCCCTCCTTTCCTTTGTATATCTTGCTGCAACAGTTCTTGTCACTGAGATTGCCATCTGGGCTTTAAGGCTGAATCTGTCTCTTAAAACCGCAATTCCTCTGCCGCCTTGAAAGACGACAGCTTCCTTGCTTGTTAAATTGTGAAGACCGTCTTGTCAATAAATGATTTCATCACACTGTGAGACACCGCTCCGGTAAGCGTGTCCTCAAGCAAACCATTATGGAAAAGATATACTTTCGGCACGGAAAAAACAGAGAATTTCTGAGCCAGAGACACATCTCCAGTTATATCGCTTTTGAAAAATGAGGCAATATCCGAGTAGCCTTCCTCAAGTGAGGAAAGAGCATTCTCGGCAAGGACGCAGTTCACATTCATTGGCGAATAGAATAAAAGCAGACAGTATTCCTTTTCCCTGATACGGCTTTCAAAATCTCCGGCTTTCACGTTTTCCATTGTCATTTCTCCTTCATATGAAAATATACAATATGGAAAAGAAAGCGTACAGAACAAGAAAACGCAGACCCGGAATCAGGGACACGATTCCGGGTTGAAATTTAAATAAGATTAACATACCGTATATGGTATTAATATTCATAAACAACAATGGGTTCAGCAAGCAAAGCAGCATTATCGTCCTCGCATCCCGCATTAAGTGTCACTTCCTCATCATTGACACCTTCCTTTGTCTGTTTTCTCTGCCTGAAAGTGATATGCTGGGCAAGAATGCTGCATTTCGAATACTCCCGGCTTCCGTCAGGAGACTTATAGGTGGAATTCTTTATCCTTCCAACAACCCTCACCGTCTGACCTTTCTGAATCGAGTCAAGACAGAAATCGCCAAGAGATCCCCAGCAGGCAATGTCAAGATACAGGGTATCTGCAAGCCATCTGCCGCTTTCATCCTTTCTGTCACGATAATAGCGGTTCGATGCAATTCTGAACATCACGAGACTGCTTCCGGAAACAGAACTTCTTGCTTTACGGGAGGGATCTGCAACCACAGTACCTTCGATTAAAGCTGAATTCATGTCATTCATCTTCATATCCTCCAAATTCTATTGATACCCTATATACAGAAATTTTCCCTCAATTGGCTAAAACCTCTCTTTGAGGTATGATTGACAGTGCTTAAAGGAGGACAGCATGGGCAATATCACTGTCATTTCACTTGGAGGTTCGATTATCGCTCCTGACAGAGTCGATTCACATTTTCTCTCTTCATTTTACAGTGAAATAAGAAAGTATCTTGATGAAGACAGGACAAGGAAACTCATCTTTGTCTGCGGAGGGGGTGCACCGGCAAGAATATACCAGAATGCTCTCAGAGAAGTGAGAAAAGACTGCAGCAGCAGCGAACAGGACTGGCTCGGAATAAAGGCGACTCATCTCAACGGATCTCTTGTAAGAGCGGTTTTCTCCGAATATGTTTCTGATGATCTCGTAACAGACCCTACTGCCGAAAATATCGGATTCACTGGTCAGGTTCTTGTTGCGGCAGGCTGGAAACCCGGATTTTCCACTGATACGGATGCGGTCTATCTTGCACGCCGTTTCAATGCAGATACTGTGATCAACCTTTCAAACATCGCAAAAGTGTATACAGACGACCCCAGGAAGAATCCTGATGCAAAACCGCTGGATGCAATTTCATGGACAGACTTCATCGGCATGGTCGGCACCACATGGGAGCCGGGCAAGAATACCCCGTTTGACCCCATTGCATCAGGCATGGCGAAGGAAAGCGGCATGAAAGTCATCTGTGCAGAAGGCCGCAATATCGGAAACACGCTGGCAATACTCAGAGGTGAGAGCTATACAGGAACGACTATAGGCTGATCCTCTCTTTCTTGAGGGAAAGAAAATAAGGCAGGACCTGAGCGAACGGCTGAGGGAAAGGCACATCCTTTCTGAAATCAGGTATCCAGAGAATATCGTCATCGCTCCTGTCCTGCATAAAGCCGTCATTTATATCAAGGATTTCAAGCATATCTATAAGGTCATCGTATTCCTCATCGCTTATTGGTGGGAAACCGGCATTGCCCTTCGGAGGAATGAACTGCACCATCAGTGACAGATAGCAGCTTTCCTTATATTTCTCCGCGAATCTGACAAGGAAGCGTTTCGTGGCATCGATTTCCCCCGGAAAGACAAGATGCCGGACAAGTGTTCCCTTCATTTTCTCCAGATCCGTGTGCGGATGTCTGGACACTATGAAATCCATCACCGAATCTATATAGTCGCAATAGCGCGCTCTCCCGCAGAACCTGCCCGCAACATCCCTGTCATATGTTTTCACATCAACAAGATAGACATCAACATACGGATCTATAATTTGTAAGCCTTCCTGACTTTCATAACCGGATGAATTCCACACAACAGGAAGGGAGAAACCTCTTTCCCTTGCGCTGTCAAGAGCTGCGGCTATGCTGGGTATAAAGTGGGTACCGGTTACCAGATTTAGACTGGCTGCCCTGAAATCCTGAAGGGCAAGCATGATGTTTCCAAGCTCCTCCACAGTCACCTCAATGCCATACGCATCAGACCTGTCTGATGAAATCTGGTAGTTCTGGCAGAAACGGCATCCCAGAGGACAACCTGTGAAGAATATCATACCCGATCCGTAATCGCCGCTCAGAGGAGGTTCTTCTCCTTTGTGCAGACCTGACCATGCGATCTTGACCTTATCCGTCTGTCCGCATGCGCCTTTCTTTTTTCTCCTGTCCACTTCACAAAAATTCGGGCATAATCTACAGTTCTCGTACATGATGAGGATTATAGCATGAGTGCTTTCAAATTTCCATGGAAGAGACAAAATGACACAGCAGAAGAAAGGTATATACTTTCCATTGACGGAGGAGGGATAAGAGGCATAATTCCGGCCGTTATCCTTTCTTCCATGACTGAATATCTCAAAAGCAGAGGTGACAGCAGACCGCTGTATTCTCATTTCGACCTCATAGCCGGAACATCTACAGGAGCCCTGCTGGCACTCGGCCTTGCCCTTGACACTCCTGGTGCAAAGAAAGAAGACGGGGAAAAAGTGGCCGTGACAAGACATGTGAATGGCTTCTTCCGCAGAACTGAAATCACGGAGGGATTCATAGAACGCACAACAGATCCTTCATATTTCAAAACCCTCTATTTTGAAAACGCAAGAAAAATATTCTCATCCAGGAACAGACTGTTCACTACAGTCTTCACTGACAAATATGATTCATCATCACTCGAGAAGTTCCTGAGGGATACTTTCCAGGACATCAGGCTCCGGGATGCCCTTGTCCCTGTAATGGTTGTCTCATACAACTGCATTGAAGGACAGGGTACCGTGCTTTCATCCTGGAACGGCTGGAAGGACACGAGTGCGGCGGAAGCAGCCAGAGCATCTTCAGCGGCGCCTCTTTACTTTTCTCCTTTATACACACTGACGCCGGAGGGAAAAGATGCCGCACTTCTTGACGGCGGAGTCATAGCTAACAACCCGGCACTGATGGCATATAAGGAAGCTAGAAAACTTTACCCGTCCTGCAGGCACTTTCATATCCTTTCCCTGTCGACAGCCAGGGGAATTTACAGATTCAATCCCAAAGAAGCCCTGAACGGTGTTGCAGGCTGGGCAGAACCTGTGATGAAAATCTACCCGAATGCCCAGATGGATCTGGTTGACCAGATTCTCTCATCATTGGATGACGTCAGATATACAAGAGTGAACAGTACAATAACAAAGGAAAAAATCAGACTTGATGACACACGGGAAGAAAGTCTGAAAATCCTAGCAGAAGGCGGAAGGAAAATGTATGAAGGCAACAGAACCGGAATAGAGTCATTCCTGGACAGGCTGACAGGCAGAACGGATTTCTCTCATGTCAGAGTGAAACCTGCCAGAGAAATGATCACGGACAGATGAATGCTCAAATCCGCATCTCAAGCATTCTCCTGACTGCATGTGACACCGAGACACCTTCTCTTCTTTCCCGGCCTTCCCTGAGTGTCTCCTTTATCGCATAGCTTGCGATTTCGCCGGATTTGCGCACCGATACAAAAAAGCTTTCCCCACTCAGAAGGAAAGAAACAAGAAGGGAGGAAAAAAGATCTCCGCAGCCGGGATAGTGTGCCATAAGCTCTTCATATGAAAAGGCCCTCGCCTCTTTACCGTCACATGCCATATTCGCATGACAGCCACCTGCAAGAGGAAGACTTGTGATGACGGCACATGCTCCGTATTCCCTGTACAGCGTGAATGAAAGATCCTGAGCTTCATGAAGCGTAATTTCCGCTTTGACGTCCTTTTCCTCTCCAGTCAGCAGCAGAGCTTCGGTATAATTCGGAGTTATCACCGAGGCCCCCCGGCACAAAGACTTCATCAGTTTTATATGCGACCGGTCAAGATTCTGATAAAGTCTGCCTTCATCCCCCATGACAGGATCCGTCACAATGAGGGCGCTGCCGTCAATGAAGGATCTGCGTGCTTTCTGCACAAGTTCAAGCTGGGTTCCTGATGCAAGATAGCCTGTATACAGGCAGTCGAAATGAAGGGGATATGACATCCAGCGCTTCATTATCTCATCACATTCATCGCTGAGATCTCTGACATAAAGGTTGTCAAAGCCGTCCGACTGGCTGGACAGAAGCGCGCTGGGAAGAAAAGATGTCTCCACTCCCGCCGCGATGAGAAGCGGCAGCACCACAGAGAGACTGCTTGCCGCATGGCAGGAAAGGTCATGAATTGCCAGCACACTTTTCTTCATATGACCGGATTATAGCTCTGAGGAAGAAATATGGCTACTGCCGCAATTCTTTTTATGCACAATCATTTTTTTCTGCTATAATCATAAAACATGAAATACATTGATAAAAAAACAGGTTATTTTATTTGTGACACGTCTGCAGACCCTCTCAGAGGCATAAACATTACTGCTGAAGAAACCGGTTCTGCTCTTTCTTCCTATATTCTCTCAGCTTCAGGGTGGAGAAATGTGTTTGCAGCCAGCAAAGACGAAGAAGATGCGGGAGAAACGATAAACGATGCGGATATGATAATCTGCGCTGCTGTCGCAAAAGTCTTTTACGGGAATCTGAAAAAGGAAAACGCAAAAATACTTCTCGCATCAGATGCACGGCCTACAGGAAGGATTCTTTCGTACATAACGATGAGAATACTTTCATCACTGGGAGCACATGTTTCATATCTTTTCATATCAGCCGCACCTGAGACCATGGCCTATTCCCACGCAGGCTTTGATGCATTCTGCTACATATCAGCAAGTCACAATCCAATCGGACACAACGGTTTCAAATTCGGTTTTGACGGAGGTGTGTATGAAAGAAGCATTTCCGACAGACTCGCATCTGATCTGAAAGAATGTATCGCACGCAGCAATGTAGTTGAGGAAATGAAGGAAATAAGCAGCAGGGCTGACGAGAAAGTTCTTGATGAGATTATGTCCCGCTATGAGGAAGAGAAAGCAAGAGCGCTTGCATGTTATCGCGACTTCGTGCTCAGAACCGCAGGTGTTGATGAGTCTTTCCGTGCAGACTGCGGCATTGTGGGGGAACTCAACGGATCTGCAAGAAGCCTTTCAATTGATGAGGAGTTCCTCTCATCTGTCGGATGCAGAACACATTATGTAAACAATAAAGCAGGAGCTGTCGTGCATGCTATCGTCCCTGAAGGAGAAAATCTCATTCCATGCCGTGATCTGCTTAAAAAATGCCATGATGAGGATCCTTCATTCATTCTGGGTTATTGCCCCGACAATGACGGAGACAGGGGCAACTTCGTTTATATCAGGGAATCCACTGGAGAAAGCCTGATTCTTGAGGCGCAGGAAGTGTTTGCTCTTGTCGTGGCAATTGAACTTGCGGATCTGAGCTATAAGAACACACCGAATCTGGCGGTTGCAGTCAACTGTCCCACATCAGAGAGGATAGACAGAATCGCAGAGTGCTTCGGAGCAAAGGTATTCCGTGCTGAGGTCGGAGAAGCCAATGTGGTTAATCTGGCAGCAAAGCTCAGAGATGAAGGATACACTGTCCACATTCTCGGCGAAGGCAGCAACGGAGGCAACATAACAGATCCTGCAAAGGTACGCGATCCACTGAACTCGATCATGAGTGTCCTCAAGCTTTTCGCTGATGAAGACCTTTACCGCTATGCTGTCAGGAAACTCGCAGGAAAGGAAACAGAGGGAAAGCCATCAATTGAAGGACTTATCAGCGCACTTCCGGTCTATACGACTACAGGAGCTTTTTCCAAACTCGCGAAAATGTATGTACGTCATACTGCATGGGCCGAACTCAAAAAAGAGTATGAAAAGCTTTTTGTAGTGCAGTGGCAGAACATGAACTTTGAGGAAGAAGGTATAGAAAGCTACGAAGTGCATCAGACGGAAGGAGTGAATGAAGTAATCGGAATCGGAGAGAAATTCCGATCAGCCAGCGCAAAGGGCGGGTTGAAAATAGTTTTCCTCGATAAAGACGGTAATCACGAAGCTTACATGTGGCTCCGCCCTTCCGGTACGGAAAGTGTTCTCAGAGTTCTTGTTGATGTGAAGGGTAAAAAAGAAGCACTGCATGACAGACTCCTGTCATGGCAGCGCTCGCTCATTGATGAAGCGGATAAAGCTTTAGACTGACAGACCTGCGATGGCAGCTCCAAGTGCGGGGCTGTCATCAATGCGGATAAGCTTTGTAAAGCGTCCGTGCTTCTTCTCAAGGAATTCATGCAGGTAGTACCTTGTGTACTCAAGCATGAATTCTGTTTTATAGAATGTGGTTCCATCCGCATTGACGATGACAGGATAACGCGGACTGACACCTGCATCAGTTCTGAGCACTGCGGCGGAAAGATTCAGTGCCGTAAGCTTGCTTGCCCTTTCAATAACAGATCTGAGAATCAGCCAGAGCGCTGCAGCATCATTTTCATTACCGTCAACACAACGGACAAGAACGTAGTCTTTGTTATGGCACATCTCCAGATAATTGCTCATCTGTGTAGTGGTAAGGTTCTCAACCGTTGAAAACCTTCTGACGAATTCAGAAGAGAAAACTCCGTCCTCGCAGGCAAGCTGGATGACATGCTGTGCAAATGGACCGATGTATGCTCCGCTGATCATTTTCTCGAAATGATAGACATCGGGATTCTTCGTCTTCGCAAAGAAGGATTCATCCGCAGAACCAAGCCTCAGATCAAGATTTCCCGACTCTACATTTATGATCATGGTTTCATTCCCGCTGGAGGAAATCTTTCCGATGTTTGCAATTTTCTCGCTGTAAGCCGTGTTTGTCCCCGTACCGAGAATGAAGCCGATTGAACCGGATGAAGGATCCCTGTATCCGGCCTTACATGCAAGCAGTGTCGCAACAGTATCGTTTACAACCGAATATTTCTTCTTTGAAACATCATGTCCTCTTTTCTCAAGTTCCTGCAGAAGACATCGCGCAACCGGCTGGCCGATAACCTCAGGAGCCTTGATCTCTTTTGAGAACACAATCGGAAGTCCGTCATGATCTTCCGTAATCTCAGCCGCATAGCTGAAGCAGAAACCGATTCTGTCACATTTATCGATAAAACGCTCGACATTATCTGCAAGAATTGAGAAGAACTCTGCCTTGCTGACCTCGCTCTTCACACCGGGCATGCCTACTTTTCTGAAATCTTCCATGCCGGGTTTTCCATCCTTGTCAAAAGAGACAAGGCATGTCCTGAAATTCGTACCTCCGGCATCAAGCACTATTACTTTCTCTCCAGCCGGCACTTTATCGACTTCTCTGACATATGTGGGAATCATGGCAAGAGAACTCGGCTCTCCCTTCAGTCCCTTATCCATTTCACTCATGAAGAATGAAAGAAGCTTTTCGTCATCAATCTGCTCGGCAAGCAGATTATTTCCGGCAAGAAAAGAAAAAACCTTTCCCTCCATCTCTCTCCTCCTTTTCAATATTAACATCAGGCCGCAAAAAACATCGGCGAGATTTTTATTTCCTGATTGTTGCATGTCATACTTTCACAGGTCAAGATTATTCCGTTCTCTTCATTGCTGCCTGAAACCGTAAGCTGTCCTTCAAAGGCGACAGGTGACAGAAAGCCAGATCCGGATACTATGATGGAAACGGTTATTGAGAAATCAATTGATGAAAAGTCTCTCATCAGATAAAGAGCAGCAAGACGGGAAAGAGATGAATTGTCAAGATCATCTCCGCAGAAGACAATCACACCGTCAATGACCGCATCTCCTTTCTCAAGCCCAAGTGAATCAAGATAGTCCACAGCTGCCCTGCTTATGGGAGAGATACGGGAAGAAGCCGCGAGCATCACCTTTTCGAAAAGCGAAAGAGCTCTCCCTTCTGCCGGATTTTTCAGCTGCTCCCCCATTGAAGCCACATCACATCTCAGATAAGTCAGCCATGCCTCATCTTCCTCGTCTTCATCTGTGAAACGTTCAACTTCAACCCCATCCAGCGCTATCGCCGGCATAGACATATTCGCGGCGAAAGTGGAAAGCACCGCGCCGCCTGCTGCCTGAACGGCAAGCTGAACCAGTGAGGCATCAAGCGTATGGGATGCAAAGACAAACGGTGAAACAGTCAGAAAAACAACAATCGACAAAGTGCGTTTCAAAGACACTGTGACCTCCATCATTCAGACAGCTCAGCAAACTCCTTTGTTTCCCTTATTCCTCTTTCCTCATCTACTTTATACAACAGAATTCCGCCGGCTGCAAAGAGAATTATGAGAGAAAGGATTCCTGCCCTGTGACTTCCTGAAATCAGGGTGACAACACCCATCAGCGCAGGACCGATAATCGCGGCGAATTTTCCAAGCATGTTATAGAAACCGAAAAACTGAGCTTCATGCCCCTCTGGCACGAAACGTGTGAAATACGAACGGCTGAGAGCCTGGATTCCTCCCTGGAACAGACCGATTATGCATGCCAGGATGTAGAACTGTATCACATTGGTCATGAAAAAGCCGATCGCACTCACAAGTGCATATCCTGAGATTGCCACCAGAATAGCTTTCTTATGTCCTATCTTCTTCCCGAAGCTGTTATATGCGAGAGCTGCGGGAAAGGCCACAAACTGTGTTATCAGAAGTGCAACAATGAGACTTTCAGAAGGGAAGCCGAGCGCAGTGCCGTAATCGACTGCCATTCTGATAATTGTATCAACACCGTCAATATAACACCAGAATGCCACAAGAAAGAGTGCCGTCATTTTCAGTTTTCTCAGCGATCTGAATGTACGGACGACATCCGCGAAACCTTCCCTGACTGCCTTTGAGACCTTCACATTTTCTTTTGAGGAATCATCCCTGACAAAAATGATAAGTGGAACAGTGAAGACAAGCCACCATACCGCCACCATGATGAAAGAAGCTTTTACGGCCTGGACTCCGGAGTCTCCGGTGTTCAGTCCGAAAACTCCGGGGAAAAGATACATGAGCACATTCACAAGGAAGAGAAGTCCTCCTCCTATGTATCCCAGAGAATATCCGAGAGCTGATACAAAATCGACCTTTTTCTCGCTTGCAACCACTGGAAGCAGCGCATCATAGAATATATTCGCTCCTGCAAAGCCGACACAGGCTATGACGTAGATGAACATCGCCGCAATCCATCCGCCTGCATGAACCATCCCAAGACATCCTGTAAGCAGAGCTCCGAGAAAGGCGAAGAAAATAAGGAATTTCTTCCTGTATCCGCCACAGTCGGCAACCGCACCGAGCATAGGGGCAAGAAGCGCCACGATAAGACTTTCCACCGAATTGGCAATACCCAGCCAGAATGTAGTGACCTCACTGTTCTGGTTCATCGACCAGTAACTGGAAAAGAAAATCGAGAAAAAGGCTGCCATGACGGTCGTTGCGAAAGCACTGTTCGCCCAGTCATACAAAGCCCATGATATTATTGATCTGCGGGAATCCTTCATAAAGTAGACATCTCTCCTGAATTCACAAACTGAACAGGATCAATTTAACCAGTTATTCAGTTTTTAGTTAATAGCTTTCAGCAGATTTCATATCAGGAGAACATCTGCCGCAGTCTGTGCCTGTACCTGTAGAACAAGTCATCTCCTCATGTCGGGGCAAACCGGATGAAAGTGAAAAGTGTACATATCCCCTGTGGAAAAAAACAAGATTTGCAACTAAAATGAAAGCATGCCAAGCACGTTTTTGTTTTATGACCTGGAGACCTTCGGACTCGACTCGAAAGCAGACAGAATAGCTCAGGCAGCATGCATAAGGACAGATATGAACCTTAAAGTCATAAGCGATCCACTTGTAATGCTGTGCAGGATAGCTCCGGACTATCTGCCCAGCCCCTCTTCGTGTCTTGTGACAGGAATAACACCGCAGCAGACGCTCAGGGACGGAGTGAACGAATATGAATTCATAACAAAGCTGAACCGTGAATTCTCCGTTCCTGGAACAATCGTCACAGGATTCAACAATATTGCATTCGATGATGAATTCATAAGAAACACTCTTTACAGAAATCTGATGGATCCATATGAGAGAGAATGGCAGAACGGCTGCTCCAGATGGGACATTCTTGATCTTGTCAGAGCCGTTCATGATTTCCGTCCGCAGGGAATGAAATTCCTGCACCGGAATGAAAAAGGACGTCCCTCATTCAAGCTTGTCCACCTGACTGAGGATAACAGCATCCCGCAGGAAGGAGCCCATGATGCCCTTGTTGACGTATTCGCAACAATCAATGTGGCAAAACTCATAAAGGCAACCCAGCCGCAGCTTTTTGATTTCTATTTTGCAAACAGATCAAAAAACCGTATCAATGCGCTTCTGGACACAATGCACAGCACGCCAGTGATGTACACATGCCAGTCATTCTCAAGTGAAAGGGGCTCCTCCCGCCCGATATGTCCTCTGACTTTTGAGGCCAGAAGATCAAATAGCGTGATATGCTTTGATCTTACCGAAAACGCAGAGGCACTGCTTGACGGAGATGATATAACAAGGACAAAAGGTATCATATACGTCAGCACAAACCGATGCCCGTATATCGCGCCTATAGGTATCCTCACAGGCGTGAAGGAAGTCCAGGAGCGGCTCATGATCGATCTTGCGGTGATGAACCGTAATCTGAAATTCATCAGGGAGAACAAAGCGGAGATACTTAGAAGGTTTGTGAAAGTCAAAGACAGCAAGAATGAGCCTGACAGCTCGTCGCTTGACCCTGATCTCAGAATATATTCAGACAGCTTCTATTCTGAAAATGACAGAATGAACATGAAGATGGTCAATGCCTACCCTCCTGAGAAGAAGCTCAGAACCATATGGCATTTCGATTCAGGGAAAATCAGCAAACTGCTTTTCAGACAGGTTGCCCGCAACTGGCCGGAAGTTCTCAGTGAAAACGAGAAGATACTCTGGAAAAATTACTGTGCAACCCGCATTCTCCAGCCTTTCAACAGGAATCCTGACTATAATTCATATATGAATGAAATAAATGAGAAACTCAATTCCATCGGAACCAGTGCAAAAGATAAGCTTACGCTTGTCGCTCTGAGGGAATACGGGCAGAATCTCTACGCATCTCTCATGGGCTAGACCAAGAGTCTTCCCTCTGATATATTCATTTCATTGTATTCACTGGAGACTCATATGGTAGAAAAACTTAAGGACTTCGAATCACAGCTTGAGGCAATAGACAGCGCACTGTCTGACAGCAATGTGATGAAGGACATGAGGAAATATGCGGAGCTGACTCAGGAAAGGAGCCGTATTGCCCCTGTTGTCGATAGCCTGAAACACCTTGAATCCGTTCTTTCACAGATTGATGAGGCAAAGGAGCTGATAAAAGCGGAAAGCGATCCCGAGATGCAGGAAATGGCCAGGGAAGAACTTATACAGCTTGAAGCAGAGGCAGAAAAGGAAGAGAAAAGCTGCAAAATGCTTCTCCTCCCTCCTGATCCTCTTGCCGGCAAGAACATCATCATGGAAATAAGAGCGGGAACCGGTGGCGATGAGGCTTCCCTTTTCTCTGCCGACCTTTTCAGGATGTATTCACATTACGCTGAATCAAAAAGATGGAAACTTGAGATAATGAACTCAAGCGAAAGCGGAGTTGGCGGCTACAAGGAAATCGTATGTTCGATTTCCGGAAAGGATGTCTATGCATCCCTGCGATTTGAAAGCGGTGTCCACCGTGTCCAGAGAGTTCCGGAAACAGAATCAGGAGGAAGGATACACACATCAGCTGTTACTGTCGCAGTTCTGCCTGAGGCTGAAGAAACTGATATCGAGATCAGGCAGGAAGATCTGAAAATTGATGTCATGAGAGCAGGTGGCCCCGGAGGACAGTGTGTCAACACCACTGACTCAGCAGTCAGGATCACTCATCTGCCTACCGGAATCGTAGTCATCCAGCAGGATGAGAAAAGCCAGCTGAAGAACAAAAACAAAGCTCTCCGTGTCCTCAGAGCACGTCTTTATGATATGGAGGAAAGCAGAAAGAGATCCGAAAGGGCGGCTGAGAGAAAGAGCCAGGTAGGCAGCGGAGACCGCTCAGAGCGCATCAGAACATACAATTTTCCTCAGAACAGGGTTACAGACCACCGTATCAACCTGACCCTCTATCATCTGGATCAGATCATAAACGGAGATCTTGATGAAGTCATAGAACCCCTGAAGATCGCTGCCGGAGAAGAAGCCCTAAAGAACCTATGAAACTGCGAGAGCTGAAAGAACAGGCGGTAAAAGAACTGACAGAAGCGGGCATTGAACTTCCTTATCTGGAAGTTCAAGTTATTTTTGAACATTTCCTTCATCTTTCAAAAGCCCAGCAGATTCTCCGGAGCGAAGAAAGCGTAAGTAGAGAAGATGCGGAAAAAACAACATCGGCAGTCAGAAGAAGATGTTCCCGCATACCCCTTGCCTATATTACCGGTCACAAGGAATTCTACGGCCTTGACTTCATTGTCAGTGAGAACACTCTCATTCCACGACCTGATACCGAAACCCTGGTTGACGTGGCACTTGAATTTCTTTCCGGAAGGGCTAAAGCGAAACTTCTTGATTTATGCACAGGCACAGGTTGCGCAGGTATAGCGGCTGCGGGGAATTCGGATCTTTCATCTCTGACACTGAGCGACATAAGCAAGGAAGCCTTGAGATGCGCGAAAGTCAATGCACAGCGTCTTCTGCCTCCATCTCTTCCGGTCTTCTTCTCTCATAGTGATCTTTTCGACAGCATCACAGACAGGGATTTTGACGCAGTCATTTCCAACCCGCCTTATATAAGAAAGGAATATCTTGACGCACTTTCGCCTGAAGTCAGAAAAGAACCGGCTCTTGCACTCTTCTGCAATGAAGAAGACGGAATGGGCATCTGCAGGAAAATAGCGGAAGAAGCTTCCGGGTATCTGGTAAAAGGAGGCCTGCTGGCAATTGAATGTGACTATAGACAGACAAGCGCACTTAGCGAGATAATTGCACAGAACAATTTCACCCGCATACGAATAACAAAGGATCTTGCGGGAAGGGAAAGAATAGTCAGCGGAGAGAGAAAGTAATGCATGAACAGCTAGTCCAGAAGTTCTATCAGAAAGCATTCCAGTACCCCAAGGAGGATCAGGATAAAATCCTCTCGGCAGCTGTATATGCAGATGAACTTCACGGTGAGCAGAAAAGGAAAAGCGGGGAACCGTATATAATTCATCCGCTTGCTGTCGGCTCGATTCTCATCCAGCTCGGAATGGATGCCGATACAATATGCGCAGGCCTGCTTCATGATGTGGTGGAAGATACAGATGCCACGCTCAAGGACATAGAAGACAGATTCGGCCCTGAAGTCGCACTGATGGTTGATGGAGTCACAAAAATCTCCAGGCTGAAAAGCGAGTCGAAAAGTCTTCAGGAAGCGGAGACGATAAGGAAAATGTTCTTTGCCATGGGCAAGGATATGAGAGTCATAATCATCAAGCTGTCTGACAAGCTCCACAACATGAGAACGCTCTCTTCACTTGCTCCGGACAGGCAGAAGGAAATAGCACAGGACTGTCTTGATATCTTTGCGCCTCTAGCCGGGAATCTTGGAATCTCATGGATGAAAACAGAACTTGAGGATCTGTCTCTCAAGACGCTGAAACCTGATACCTATCAGTATATTTCAGACTTTCTCCTTTCAAAAAAAGGCGAATATAACGCATATATCAAAAGCGTGCAGAAATCCATCCTGCTTGCGTGTGCGAAGGCAGGCATAACAAATGTCTCCGTCAAAGGAAGAGTGAAGCATGTCTATTCCGTATACCTCAAGATCAAGCGCAGGAAAAAGGAAATCGATGAGATCTTTGATGTTTTCGGAGTCCGCGTCATCTGCGATACAGTGAGTGAATGCTATACGATTCTCGGCATCATCCACCAGACCTGGCCTCCGATTGAAGGCAGATTCAAAGACTATATAGCAATGCCGAAGACCAACAACTACCAGAGTCTCCATACCACTGTTCTCGGTCCGAACAACAAGCATCTTGAAATCCAGATCAGGACAAGGGAAATGGCGGAGGAAGGCGTTGCCGCACACTGGTCCTACAAAGCCTCAACCGGCTCTGAATCCGGAACATGGAAGAATTACGACAGCGTCAACTACCAGAAGATCATTAACAAGATAAAGAACTGGTCAAAGGAAATCGAGCAGAACGAAGACTACATGGATGAAATCAAGAACGAGCTGCTGAAGGATTCCATCGTCGTCTTCACTCCTCAGGGAAGGGTCATCGAGCTTCCGGTAGGCGCGACCGCACTGGATTTCGCTTTCAAGATCCACACTGAGATCGGGGTGCATACAACCGGTGCAAAGGCGGACGGCTCAATCATTCCGTTAAGCAAGCCGCTTGGGAACACCCAGGTTGTGGAGATTCTCACATCCCCTTCTGCCCATCCCCATCACGAATGGCTTGAAATGGCGAAAACTTCTTCAGCGAGAAAGAAGATCATGGCATGGCTGAACAAGAACCAGAATGTGCAGCCCTCCCAGAATGAGAAGAAGAAGGATGAGAAACCGGCAGAACAGGTACAGCAGCTCAAGCCGATCATACCTCTGATGCAGGGCATCAAGTTCATTCCAACGGAAAAATCAAGCTCCACAGTCATTATAAACAACAACAGCAACATCCTTTTCGACTTCGCAAAATGCTGCAACCCTGTCTACGGCGATGACATTGTGGCATATGTCACCAGAGGACGGGGTTACGTCATACACCGCAAAGACTGCAAGAACCTTGCGAACATGGCAGAAGCGGACAAACGTCTCGTACCTGTCGAATGGGACAGTCATGAGCTTGTGCGCCGTTTCAAGGTCACTGCGAAAATGAATGCGGAACTTTTCGGAGAAATAGACGGAGCTGTGAAAAAATACAACGGACGTCTTATTGCCGGATCCCTCGATGTCTGTCCTGAAGGTCTTTCAGGAACTTTCACAGTCAGTGCGAACAATGAGATAGAGATGAGAAAGATGCTCACCTCGATCAGACAGCTCCCCACGATAATAAAAATACAGGGTATTGACTAAGAAAGAACCCTGATGATCTCAGGAAGCAGCTGCTTCTTTCTTGAAAGCACCCCGGGAAGGTAATACACCCCCTTCTCCCTTTCCTCATACAGCAGCTTGTAATTCTTCTTGTACTCAGTGGCGATCAGCATTGACTCCTCGCTCATCACATTCGTGACAAGCAGCATCGTCCACTCAAGTTTCTCAGCTTTCTTCAGACTCTCAAGGGCAGCAAGATACCTGTCCCTGACATCACTCATATCAGAGAATGTGGTGACTTCAACCTGTCCGATACCGAAACGCACCGCACACTCGCTGTATATCTTGAAATCGGAAGATACGGCCTTTGCAGGATCAAGAGAAGACAGGGATGAACCGTTTGAGAAAAGCTCCCTGCAGAATGCATCATAGTCAATACTGAAAGCCGAACAGATCTCGCTGACAGCATGCATGTCAAGAGAAGTTGCCGTGGGGCTTTTCAGCATCACGGTATCGGAAGAGATGCCTGCAAGCAGGAGTCTCGCGGTAGACTCGTCAAGATCAGCACTGTGTCTCTGATACAGATCATAGACAATTGTGCATGTAGAACCGACGGGAGAGGCAATTATGGAAATCGGATTGCGGGTTTTCGGAGCATCCAGCCTGTGATGGTCAAGGATTTCCACTATTTCGGCATCTTCAAGTCCGGGTACTGACTGCATCGCCTCATTGTGGTCAACCAGAATTATCTTCTGCCTCGGCATATTGAGAAAGCAGCGTCTTGTGATGAAACCAATGTACTCACCGCTCTCATGGGAATAAACAGGAAGTCCCCTCTCCTCGCTTTCCGCAAGAATTCCCTTGGCGGTTTCGAAAAGCATGTCATCTGTTATCCTGAGTGTATTCTTGTGCACCAGAAGGGTATCGACAGCAACCGAAAGACGCAACAGCCTTATTGTCTCTGCAGTATCCTCATGGGATACATAGACAAAGCCGTCGTAATGGCTCAGATCGATCTGCTGGAGTCCGTCTTCACTCATGCCTGTCAGAATCAGCCCCGGAAGACCGGCATCAAGTGCGGCTTTTATATGGTCAAGCCTGTTTCCCACTACGAGCACGGGTTTAGTCCCGCATTCAGACAGACGGCGGCAGAACACCTTGTAGTCCATGGCACCTACCATGATTGAAGCATGAATCATCTCCTGTCTGCCTTTTTTCAGGAAGAACCCGTTGATGACACGGGGAATGTTCTTCAAAAGGATATCATAAACCGGTCTGCGGCCTGTGTTTTCCCTGAGGAAATAACGGTTGATCTCATCAATTGACAGAAGTCCGCGGAACTCATCACCGTCCATTATTGTGACGACGGAAGGATTATTCTGATTGTACATATTCACCAGTTCATACACTGGATCGGCGGGATCGAGAACCATTGTGGGCTTTCTGTATATGGAACACACGCGGCTGAAGACATCCTTGACAAAAAGCGGAGAGGGAATGCCAAGTCCTTCAAGAATCGCCTTAGACTGCACGTTGAGAGGTCCGAGCGCTATCGGAACATACTGATTCTCACCGTCGAGAATATTCTTGAGTCTTGAATACGCAATTGCAGATGCAATTGAATCCATATCGGGATTGCGGTGTCCGCTTACATAAATCTGAGCCATGTTTTCTTCCTGTACATCTTATGTTAAACTGAGTGAAATCAAAACTCAAGGATATAGAATGGCTAAAGTCGTTGTTGCGAATGATCACGGTGCAGTAGAACTTGCACAGAGAATAGTAAGGCATCTTGAAAACAGAGGATATGAAGTCACATATCTCGGTACGGCTACAGAGGAATCCGTTGACTACCCCGACAAGGCAGAAGAGGCATGTCTTGAATACCTGAAAGGAGGCTATGAATTCGGTGTCGTATGCTGCGGGACAGGAATCGGCATAAGCATGGCTGCCAACAAGATAAGGGGAATAAGGTGTGCCCTCGTCTGCGATAAGTATTCAGCTGAGATGACAAAAAGACACAACAATCCCTCTTTCATCGCATTCGGAGGAAGGATGGATTACCGTGACAGCGTTGAGGATATGCTGGATGCCTTCATAAATGCTGACTTTGAAGGCGGACGCCACACAAGAAGAATCGAAAAGCTCATGGCACTGGAGAATGTGGAAAGATGAATTATGTATACGATCATTTTAGAAATATTCTAGGAAAAGAATATGAATATTCCGGCTTGGAAATTGCTTATAATATATATACGAAAGTTCAACGGACGGAAACAGAAATCTCAGTTTTTTTGAATAAATTTTGCAATGGATTTAATTCAAGACCTTCAAAGAGAATAGCAAATCCAACAAAAACAATTGCAGATCCTCTTGTATTGGATATCCTGAAAAACAGAATCAAGGATTTATCTGACAATGAAATCCGATTAATAGGAGTCGGACATAAAGTTGCAATGGGCGCAGAAAACATTATTGGTTTGATTCTTGAAGAATATATACATTCCAAGCTAATCCGTTTTGGCTGGACATCTTGTTGGGGTAACTGCATAAAAGCAGTTGACTTCTGTTCAACAACAGGCTCGCTTCTTCAGGTAAAAAATAAAAGCAATACAGAAAATAGTTCAAGCAATAAAATCAGACAAAACACAGAAATCATAAAGTGGTACCGCTTTAATGCAAACACAGGAAAAACTAACTGGCAGTTATTAAACGATATCACACGTGTCAATAATTTGCTTACAGAAAAAGACTTTCAAGAGTTTGCATTAACCCTCATCAAAAATAATCCTAAAGCATTGTGCATCGCAAATGATGATGCACAATTCCTACTGCACTATGTTAAAACAGACTAAGCTGCTCCGATCTGTGCATTAACTTATTTTTCATCTGATTTCTAAAAGATATATCATCAGTATTTTTATATCTTGAAAACGGAAAGCCAGAGGGGGGAAGCTCTGGTGTTTTATTTTCGAGTAAACTTACAATTTGTTTTCCGATAGCCCGTCCTAAACTAACAGGAACAGCATTACCTATTTGCCTATATTTGTCCTTGATTGAACCAAAAAGTTTCCAAGTGTCTGGAAATTCCTGAATTCTTTTATACTCCTGAATACTCAATGGTCTATCATATATTGGATGACATAAATCCGTTGCAGGCATTGTAGGATCCGTTACTAAAGTAGGCGCAGGCTTAGAAAAATCCAGACGTCTTAAAAACCCTGTTTTACCACCTCCTAAATAATAAGAAGCCCCCAATGCCTCTTTTTGTAAATTAACAGGAAGATCCTTCCAATACTGGCCCTCCTTAAGCAACCTGTAATATTTTAATCTTTTTTCAGGGAAATTAAGATATTCTTGTTTATTTTCATCCAAACCGGATAATGCTTGCCCAAGCGTCTTCCACTCCGGAAGGTTATAAATGCCATTTTCACTGTTTGTCGGCTTCAGATATGGCACTCTATTGCCGTCTCTGGAACAGAAAATAATAACCCTTTCCCTCTTTTGTGGCGCCCCATAATTTGCAGCATTATAAAGATTAAAAGATACTGTATATCCTGCTTTTTCCAATTTATCCAAAATATATGCCAAGGCACCGCCTTTCTCCTGATGCGGTGTTTGAGCTGCATATCCAAAATTCTTATTATCAGGATAATCCATCATATAGGGAGCAGATAAAAGACCTCTCACGTTTTCAATTACAGCATACTTGGGTCTCAAATCTATTATTCTATTGATAAAAGTCAAAAAGACATTTCCTCTTGCATCCTTAAAAGATTCTCTCTTTCCTGCTGTGCTAAAAGCCTGACAAGGAGGCCCTCCTATTATCAGATCAATATCTTCATCTTTTTTTAACCCCGCATAAACTAAAATATCATCTTTGTTATACTTATTAATATCACCAATTAAGCCGATATTTGGACAATTCAATAAAATCGTTTTTCTTGTATTGGGATCAATTTCAGAAGCCAGAATAGGCTCTAATCCAGCTTGTATCAAACCTATGTCAAGCCCCATGGCACCGGTGAAAAAACTCAATACGTTATATTTGGAATCAATTTGATTTGACCTTTTCTGATCTGGAACATCCCCACATAATTGAAAAATAAGATTTCTATTTTCGAATAAAGAAGAATTAATAACCCATGTCTTACCTACCATGGATGCAGGGATAATTTTTTTTGAAATCAATAAGCGTATATATTGTGGAGTAAGGTGTAACTTCTCTGCTGTTTCACTGACGGATAGGTACTGCTTTGTATTTTCCATATACACATAATAATAAAGTACCATTATTATAGTCAATATCTCAATCCATATGCACGTGAAACACATTTATAAACAAAAAAGGACTGCAACAACACAGTCCCATCTTAAAAACATCAGTTAAGAGCTCAATAAGCTTTTGAAGCATGGATCTTGCGGACCTTCTTCATCTGCTTGCGGGCCAAAGCCTTATTCTTTCTGTTAAGGATTGTAGAGGGCTTTTCATAATACTGACGCTTTTTCCATTCGCGGATGATACCTTCTTTCTCGACCATTCTCTTGAATCTCTTGATCGATTTCTCCAAAGGTTCATTCTCGTCAACTTTTACGTATGCCATATATTCATCACCCCCTTCCTGCTCCACAGGTCAAAGATAAATTGCTGCTATCCACAACATTTGTCGAGTTTGCACCAAAAGCAGAACTTCGTCAAGTGGCATCACATCCCGCCAATGACCTGTGCGACTATGGATGCAGCCTTGTCAATATCCTCCGCTGATGCAATGAGAGGCGGAACGAAACGCAGCACATTGACCCCTGCAGAACATACAAGCAGACCTTTTTCCATACAAAGTGAGACAACATCCCTCACAGGAACCTTCAGTTCAAGTCCCTGCATGAATCCCATGCCCCTTGCCTGGGTGACTTTGTCAGGATACCTGCGGACAATCTCTTCCAGCTTTTCTTTCAGATACATCCCGTTAACCCTTGCATTCCGGGAAAGCATCTCCAGCTTTGACAGCACAACGCAGGCAAGAGCACAGGAGGCGACATTACCTCCGAATGTCGCGGCATGATCGCCGGGAGAGAATATGTCCTCTGCCTTTTCAAAGGCAACAGCCGCACCGAGCGGAAGGCCTCCTCCTATCGCCTTTGCAAGTGTCATTATATCGGGCGTGACGGAATAGTTCTGGAAGCAGAAAGGCTTTCCTGTCCTTCCCATACCGCACTGGACCTCATCAAAGATGAGAAGCGCATCATGCTCATCGCACAGACTGCGCAGTGCGCAGAGGAATCCTGCATCTGCCGGGATTATTCCTCCTTCACCCTGAAGCGGTTCGACAATTACTGCGGCAACTCTGTCATTCATGACTTTTCTCACTGAATCAATATCGTTGAAGTCCGCATAGACAACATCAGGAAGCATAGGAGAAAAGCCCTTGTGGTATTTATCCTGACCGGTAAGTGTCACGGCACCATACGTTCTGCCGTGGAAAGAATGATTGAATGAAATTATGATGCTCTTTGCCTTTGCACTGCCTCTCTTCCTTGCCATCTTTATCGCAGCCTCATTCGCCTCTGCGCCGCTGTTGCAGAAGAATACCTGGGAGGAACCCGCAATTTCATTGATAAGCTTCGCGGCCTGAACCGCCTTGCTGTTGTAATAAAGATTTGAAGTGTGAAGCACCCCGCTGTCCATGACTTCCAGCAGGGCATTCCTCTCATCCTCATTGCCGTAGCCCAGAGCATTGACGGCAATGCCGGCAACGAAATCCAGATAGCTTTTACCGTCCTCATCGAAAAGATACATTCCCTTTCCACCTCTTATGGCAATTGGGAACTGGGAATAGTTCTTCATATAGTTTTCCATTCCCAGAGCAGCAACTTCAGCATTTGTCATTCTCTTTCCTCCTTATCCTGGACGACCATCGTTCCGATACCTCTGGCAGTGAAGATCTCAAGCAAGATTGAATGAGGCAGTCTGCCGTCAAGCACGTGAACCGTCTTTACTCCCCTTTTGAGCGCATCCATGCAGCATTCGGTCTTCGGAATCATCCCTCCGCTGATGACTCCGTCAGCGATAAGCTCCTTTGCTTCTGATACGTTCATGCGGCGTATTATCGAGGAAGGATCATCCTTGTCCTTGAGAATTCCCTCAACATCCGTCATGAACACAAGCTTCTGCGCACCCAGCGCACCTGCTATCGCACTTGCCGCATAATCTGCATTGATATTGTATGTCTGGGAATAGGCATCCACGCCGATGGGACTTATGACAGGTACGTATCCGGATTCAATAAGAGTCCCCACCAGCGATATATTCACATTCTCGATTTCACCCACAAAGCCGATATCAAGACCGTTTTCGAAAACCTTCTTCTTCGCACACAGCGTATGGCCGTCCTTGCCGTTTATGCCGCAGGAAGGGATTCCAACAGCCTCAAGACTTTCCACAAGACTTTTGCCAATCGAACCTGATAGAACCATCTCGGCAACGGAAGCCGTTTCCTTATCGGTAACTCTCAGCCCGTCAATGAACTCAGTATCCTTGCCAAGCCTGTCAAGCAGACTGGTTATCTCCTTGCCGCCCCCATGCACGATGACAGGTTTCAGCCCGATGAACTTCAAAAGCGCAATATCCTTGATGACAGATTTCTTCAGCCGTTCATCAACCATGGCGGAGCCGCCGTATTTGACTACGACGATGGTTCCGCTGAATTTCCTTATATAAGGGATGGCCTCTATCAGCACATCCGCCTTCTTCATCTCTTCTTCGTACATACTAGCTTCTGTAATCTCCGTTTATCCTGACATAATCATAAGTCAGGTCACATCCCCAGGCGGTTGCACATGCGCTTCCATCGTGCAGAACGGCCCTGACGCATATCTCTTTCTCAAGAAGTATCTTCTTTGCCTCATCCTCATCGAAGACAATGGGACTTCCGCTTTTGAGCACCTGGATGCTGCCGGCAGCGGAGGAATAGAAGAGGTCAACTTTATCCAAAGAGAAGGAGGCGCCTGAATACCCCATCGCACAAAGAATCCGTCCCCAGTTGGCATCACTGCCGAAGAAAGCCGCCTTGACAAGAGAGGAAGAGACGACGGACCGTGCGAGGGCTCTGGCATCATTTTGTCCGGCTGCACCCTCAACTTTCATTTCAATAAAGCGGTCAGCCCCCTCTCCGTCCTTCACGATCTTCTTTGCAAGTTCCCTCAGGACATAGTCGAAGGCTTTGCTGAATGCAATATATGAGTCGCTGCCTTTTTCTATCATCTTGTTTCCGGCCATGCCGTTTGCAAGGACTATGACCGTATCGTTTGTGGATGTGTCTCCATCCACCGATATCATATTGAAAGTATCTTCGACCGTGGTCCCCAGGAGTTCCTGAAGCACATCATGGCTTATTGCGGCATCACTTGTTATGAAGCAGAGCATCGTCGCCATATTCGGATGGATCATTCCGGATCCTTTCGCCATCCCCGCAATCCTCACTTCCTTTCCTTCAAGGTTTACAGAAACGCAGACTTCTTTCTTCACGGTATCGGTTGTGAGAATGGCCTCGGCTGCGGCTTCCCCGTCTTTCCCCAGTGCTGAGACAAGAGAGTCAATCCCTTTCTTTATCTTCGTCATGTCAAGCATCTGGCCGATGACGCCGGTGGAGGAGACGAAGACCTCGTCAGAATCGATCCCGAGTGCCGATGCGGCATAAGAGGCTGTTTCCTCACAGTCTCTGTAACCCTGACCTCCGGTACAGGCATTCGCATTTCCGCTGTTCACAACAACAGCACGGGCACAGCCCTTTTCAAGTATCTTCATATCATAAAGAACAGGAGCGGCCTTTACCCTGTTCGTCGTGAACGCTGCGGCTGAAACCGCAGGACATTCAGAGACGATCAGAGCCATATCCTTCCGGCTTTTCTTCAGCCCAGCATGAATGCCCGAAGCACTGAACCCCGCAGGACTTGCAATATTTCCTTCAATTATGTTCATAAAAACTCCTACATCGTGCATGACGGTAAATGCTCCAGAGCGCACTTCTCATCCAGCCCCGTTATTATGTTCATGTTCTGCACCGCCTGACCGGCAGCGCCTTTCATCAGATTGTCAATGGC
The DNA here is from genome assembly GCA_949285145.1 of uncultured Spirochaetales bacterium. Taxonomy (GTDB): domain Bacteria; phylum Spirochaetota; class Spirochaetia; order Sphaerochaetales; family Sphaerochaetaceae; genus Bullifex. Next base: position 24,335 of record CASDXQ010000025.1, read on the forward strand.
CGAAAGGACGATTATGTTACCGGTTCTCTCATCCCTCCTGTACCAGATATCGGCAAAATTGCTTCCCCTGACATTTCTCGTCTCAGGCATAGATGAGACAAGGCGGATGAAATATTCACCGGCATAGCACTCATCGTAAGCCGCCTTTATATCTTCATCGCTTACGCCTTTCACATACTTTGCATAGCAGGTTGCGAGAATTCCCCTGTTCATCGGCACGAGGTGAGGAGTGAACTGCAGGACTATGTCACTGCCGGCGGCAATGGAGAGTTCCTGTTCTATCTCCGGTGTGTGCCGGTGTGTTGACACGCCATAGGCCTTGAAGGATTCATTCACTTCGCAGAAAAGGGATGAAGTCTTGTTTCCCCTTCCGGCTCCTGAAGTGCCTGATGCCGCATCGATTATGATTGTGGATGTGTCAACAAGATGATGTCTTACCAGAGGATAGAGAGCGAGAATCGATGCCGTGGTATAACAGCCGGGATTGGCTATCAGTCTCTTTCCCCTGATACTGTCTCTGTGAATTTCAGGAAGGCCGTACGCCGCTTTCTTCAGCAGCTCCTTATTACCGTGCTCCATCCTGTACCATTTCTCATACACCCCTGCATCATGCAGACGGAAATCGGCACCAAGATCTATGATGCATGTCTTTTTCAGCATATCTTCTGTCACGGAAGCTGATGCGATGCCCGCAGGCAGGGCCATGAATACAACATCGGCAGCATCGGAAGCCGCAGCCAGATCATCACTCATCAGCGTAAGATCGCAGTGTCCCTGGTACATAGGATAGACTTCGCTGAATTTCCTCCCCTCATACGAATGGGAGGCAAGATAGACAAGCTCCACATCCTTATGCGAGATGAGCAGACGTACAAGTTCGCATCCGGCATAGCCGGTGGCACCGAGTATAGCAGCTTTTATCATTCTGTCTTCCTTCAATATTGAAATATTATACATAAAACAGGTTTAATGAATACAAGCTTTGTATATTTTTCCAAAAAATATGTAGAAAATATATCTATAATTAAAACTGCAAAAGATAATTCAGGCTTCTCTCTCCTTCTGTGCTGTCTTCTTTTTATGCTCTTTTATGATGACATGAGGATAGAAATCAATTTCTTTCCAGTAGTTGCTGTTGCCAGAACTTATGCATTTTTTCTCACATAACCTGCAGGCACTTTTATTCACATAACGTGTACGCCCGTCTTTCTTCACACTCTTCTTTCTGAGAATCTGCCCCTGAGGACAGTATACGATATCGGCTTCCGTATCCCGGACGAAGGCATTGTTCTTCATTGCGTAATATTTTTTCTCATCCATCAGAAAAGTCCTGTTATCTTCCCGTCATCACAAATATCTATGCCTTCAGCTGCGGGCACCTTCGGCAGCCCGGGCATTGTCATTATATCTCCGGCATATGCAACGATGAAACCGGCGCCTGCACTTACCTTTATTCCCCTTATCGTGATGCGGAAAGAGGAAGGAGCACCTGTTTTCTTCGGATCATCGGAGAAGGAATACTGGGTTTTCGCAATACATACAGGATAATCCCTGTATCCTTCCTCCTCGGCTTTTTTTATCTGTGTGAGCACTCCGGGAGCGAAACTGACTCCATCTGCACCGTATATTCTGGTGGCAACAGCCCTGATCTTGTCCGCAATCGAAAGATCGTCAGGATAAGTGAAATGCGCCTTGTACTGATCCTCCTTGGCAAGTGATCTCAGCACTGCATCCGCAAGATCAAGACCGCCTTCACCTCCTTTCGCCCAGACATCACACAGTTTCACCTCCACACCGCGCTGTGTGCAGAAATCCTCAAGCAATGCGATTTCTGCACTGCTGTCGCCCGAAAAACGGTTAAGGGCAACGACAGGAGGAAGATTCCATACATTCTTTATGTTGCTTATGTGTCGTTCAAGGTTTGACAGACCTTTTCTGAGGGCATCGAGGTTTTCAAGATGCAGATCTTCCCTGCAAACACCTCCGTGACTCTTCAGGGCCCTTACGGATGCAACGAGAACAATTACGGATGGCATCATGGATGAAAGACGGCACTTGATGTCAATGAATTTCTCAGCTCCAAGATCAGCACCGAATCCGGCTTCCGTCACAACCACGTCTGCAAGTTTCAGGGCAGTACGTGTTGCTATGACAGAATTGCAGCCATGGGCAATATTGGCAAACGGACCGCCGTGCACGAATGCAGGAGTATGTTCAAGAGTCTGCACGAGATTGGGCTTGAGTGCATCCCTGAGCAGTGCACAGACAGCTCCTGCCGCCTTCAGGTCTCCGGCCGTCACGATCTTTCCGTCATATGTTCTTGCCACTATGAGGCGGGAAACCCTTTTCCTGAGGTCGGCAAGATTAAGAGAAAGACAGAGAGTCGCCATGATCTCGCTTGCGGTTGTTATGTCAAATCCCTCTTCCCTCGGATTTCCGTTGCTCTTTCCGCCAAGCCCCGAGACAATGAATCGCAACTGTCTGTCATTCATGTCCATACAGCGGCGCCAGAGAACACGGCGGGGATCTATATTCAGTCTGTTGCCCTGCTGGATGGAATTGTCCACAAGGGCGGCAATGAGATTGTTGGCAGCCGTTATGGCATGAAGGTCTCCCGTGAAATGCAGGTTGATGTCCTCCATCGGCACAACCTGGGCATAGCCGCCTCCCGCAGCACCTCCCTTGAGGCCGAACACAGGGCCGAGGGACGGTTCCCTCAGAGCAAGGCAGACATTCACCCCGCATCTTGCAAGGGCATCAGCAAGACCGATTGAGACTGTAGTCTTGCCTTCTCCCGCCGGAGTCGGGTTTATTGCAGTGACCAGCACCAGCTTTCCCTTCTTTCCCTTCGTCTCCAGGGCTGAATAATCAATCTTGGCCTTATAGCGGCCATAAGGCTCAACCAGATCCTCAGGGATTTTCAGGGCCGCGGCAATCTCGCTTATGTTCTTCATTCTGCACTGCTGTGCTATTTCGATATCGCTGAGCATCACCTGCCTCCCTGTTCCCCGAAATATGCTTTGAACAGCCTGTAGATATATGAGGCATCCTCAACTCCGGCGCATTCATAGCTTGAATGCATCGAAAGCTGGGCAAGTCCGATGTCACAGGTGGAGATGCTCACCTGGTGCATGGACAGGTTGCCGAGCGTACTGCCTCCGGTGACATCGGAGTTGTTCACGAATATCTGGTACGGGATTCCGTTTCTGATCATGAGATCCTTCACATATGCGCCTGTGGAGGCGTCGGTCGTGTACTTCTGGTTTGCAGAGTACTTTATGATCACGCCGCCGTTGATGACAGGCTTGTTCGTAATGTCGCATTTTTCAGTGTAATTCGGATGCAGGGCATGACCGTTGTCACTGCTGAGCATGTTCGAGGAAGCGAAAAGCATGTACATTTCCTCTTCGCTGTATGAAAGAGAAAGGCAGATTCTCCTGAGAGTCGAGAAAAGGAAATCTGAAAGCGCACCCTGGCGGCTGGATGATCCGGTCTCCTCGTTGTCGAAAAGCGCAATAATATCGAGACAGGGGCTTTCTTCTGCCTCGCACAGGGCCCTGAAAGCGGAATATGCGCACATGAGATCGTCAAGTTTCGGCGATGAGACAAACTCCCCCTCAGCACCCCATATGCCCGGCTGTGTCCTGTTATAGAGGAAGAGATCGTAATCCAGTATATCATCCTTACCGGCACAGAGCCTGTCGGAAAGAAGGGATAAGAAGACATCCCCGTCCATATCAGTCGACAGCAGCGGCTTCATCTCATTCTGCACGCTTATCTTCACTCCGTCATTCACTTGTCTGTTCTGATGGATGGCAAGGGATGGTATGCTGACAAGATCCCTGTCAAAATCCACAAGCATCTCCTCCGGACCTCTGTCTGTTCTGACATAGGCGCGTCCGGCTATCGAGAGAGGACGGTCAAACCATGAATTGAGAACAAGACCGCCGTAGGTTTCAACATTCAGGGTCGAATAGTGTGATGATGACATGTCAACCGGATTCGGCTTGATCTTGAATGTCGGACTGTCCGTATGAGCTGAGACACAGCGGAATGAAGTGAATCTTTCCTGCGGAATGCGGAATGCTATCATTGAGGAGCTGTTTCTCCTGACAAAACAGCATTGTCCTTTCTCAAGATTGAAAGGCCCCCTCTCGTCAAGTTCCCTGTAGCCGAGCGATGAAAGCTTTTTTGCCATATTCTCCACCACATGGTACGGAGATGGGGAAGATGAAATGAAGTCTATGAGTTTACGAGCATCAGTACTGTTTTTCATAAAAGGGATTATAACAATTCAAAGGTACAAGAAAAAGACAGGCTGAGCATCAATTGAGCACCTTGTGGAACTTTATCGAGAAAACGGAACCCTCGCCTTCGCGGCTTTCAACGGTGCAGACTGTCCTGTGCACGGAACATATCCAGCTGACGATTGAAAGCCCGAGTCCGCTTCCGCCGCCGCTGCGGGAGGGATCCGCCTGGTAGAACCTGTCAAAAATATGCGGAAGATCATTGCTGCTTATACCTATTCCCGTATCGCAAACACGCAGGATGGCATCACTTGTGCCGTCTTCAAGACTTACATCCACACATCCTCCCCTGTCCGTATATTTGACTGCATTTGAAATGAGATTGGAAAGCGCCCTTATGACAAGAGACTCATCAGCCTCGATGAAAACATTGTCACTGATGTGTTTTGTCAGCCTGACACCTTTCTCACCGGCACTGCCTTCCATTGAGGAGCACAGCACTGCACACAGCTGGGACAGATTCAGGCATTCGAATTTCGCGTCATAGCGGCCGCTGTCGGAACGGGCAAGTGTCAGCAGCTGATTCAGCATGCCGCTCATTCTGTCGCACTGCCGGATTATCTCATCAAGCTCATCGCAAAGCGCTTTGTCCTTGCACACCATCAGCATGTATTCAGCCTCGGACCTGATGAGAGCGACAGGAGTTCTGAGCTCATGACTGGCATCATCGGTGAACTGGCGTTCTTTCATGAATGCATCCTCAAGACGGTCAAGCATGTTGTCGAAAGATGAAGCAAGCAGCCTTATTTCCTGACCGGCATCATTCACTTCCACTCTTTTGGAAAGATCCGCACTTGTCGATATCTCGGCCGCAGTGCGGCTCATCTTGTCAAGAGGAGCAAAAGCCTTCCTGGTTATGAAATACCCTCCCACAGCCGCAAGCAGGACAAGCAGGGGAAATACGATAAGTGAAAAAATGAAGAAGAAAGAAAATATCTGCGAAATGCCGTTGAGGGAATATGCACCTCTTATCCGCATTCCGTTTGAAAGCACATAGTCATAGACATACCAGTCAACATTGAGATGAGGAAACACACTCACCTTTCCTTCAGTGCTGGCGATGGTTGAAGCCTCCTTTGGAAGCTGTCCGAAAAGCACGTTGTTCCCGCTGTCAAGAAGGGAAATGAAAATGCCGTCCTCATAAGGCTCGAACCAGCCTTCATCATAAAATTCCTCAACCGCATCCATGACTGACTCTACCACGATGGCGCGCGCCCGGTTGCCGGACACATAGCCGGAGGATGCGAAGGCCACCGCTATGAAAAGAACGGCGAGTGTGCTCATCCATATCGTGTACCATATGACTATTTTCTTTTTCAGGCTCAGATTCATCACTCCTCCTTGAGGCAGTACCCCGCACCCCTTACGGTATGAATGAGCTTCACATTCTCATCATCATCGATCTTCTTTCTCAGAAAGCGGATATAGACATCAACCATATTGCTTTCACCTTCATAGTCATAAGTCCAGACATGGCTGCGTATGCTTTCCCTTGTAAGGACACTGCCTGCATTGAGCATAAGGTATTCAAGAATTGCGAATTCCTTTGATGAAAGTTCTATATCCCTGTCTCCTCTTTTCACTCTCATTGAGGCCCTGTCAAGAGAAAGGGTTCCAACACTCAGGATATTTGAAGCCTTGCCGGAATTGGAAGCTGTCCGCCTGATAAGCACCCTGAGGCGCGCGAAAAGCTCATCGAAGCTGAACGGTTTCACAAGATAGTCATCACCGCCGCTGTCCAGTCCCGTGACCCTGTCGGCAACCGCATCTCTTGCCGTAAGGAAAAGAACGGGACACTCCCCGCCCGCACTGCGGTAGCGCCTGACAACCTCAAACCCGTCAAGACGCGGCATCATGACATCCAGCACGGCGGCATCATAATGTGTGCTCTCAAGGTATTCAAGCGCGCTCTGTCCGTCGAAAACCGCATCCACGGCATAGCCGGAAGCCTCCAGTGCCTTCTTTATTATTCCATTGAGTTTCACTTCATCTTCAGCAAGCAACAGTCTCATATGTTTCCATCTTAAGGTTGAAAAATTAAATACAGATTAAAACTGAAAAGACTTTTTCTCAACAGAAACAGAAATAAGATCTCTCAGGGAAACATCTTTTAAATGCGTTGTCAGATGATGCATATGAAAAGACTGAGTGATCAGGCACCCATGACTTCTTTTCTGAGAATGGCTTGATCCTTGTCTGCTCCCCTCTTACTCCAGCCTTCAAGACAGCAAGAACATCATCGCCAATCATTATGGTCACTCTGCTTTTTGTCGGCTTGTACCATTCGGGATGAATTTCGTATTCCCTCTTTGCGTTTCCGATATGTTCTCCGGTAAGTACCGGGCTGTCAGAGAAATCAGTGTCGGTATGCCTCTCAAGATCCCTGCGTTCCGTTTCCGTCGTTGCAGGCATTTTCCTGACATCTTCCAAAGTAACCATCAATCTCCTCCTTAACAGCTTTTCCGGCTGATATGATTCCGATTGCAGCTCCTTTTCTCTCAGTTTATCACCTTTCATGCCGGATGAAACTGGCAAATATGAAGATTATGTGAATTCAAAAGCATGCAATTGACAGCATGCTTTTGTTTTATTATAAACCTTTCAGACATTTTCCTTCAGGGGGTCAGAAATGACGGAAAACAGACTTTCCTCACCGGAACTCATCAAGAGGATAAACGAGAAAATGGAAAGAGAAGGCAACAGAAGACTTCAGGAAAAGGGAGTCACCCTTTCCCAGCTGAAGGTTCTGCTTCACCTCATGACACAGAGTGAACACGATCTGACACTCAAGGAACTTGAAAGCTATTTCGGCATGTCACAGGCGACCATAGCAGGAATTGCGGCAAGGCTCGAGAAGAAGGGGTTTGTCACAGGTATGGGCGACAGAAATGACAGAAGAATAAAGCATATACGGGTCAGCGCCGCAGGGGAAGCCTTGTGCAGGGATGCACAAGAGGAAAAGCAGGCAGGAGACGCATGGCTGGTGAGATGTCTTTCAGATGAGGAGAAAAACCTGCTCAATGTCCTGCTTGCGAAAGTATATGAAGGAATGGATGCGTAAATACAAGGAGTTTTCATGCATAAGAAACTTTTGAAATATTTCGGTTCTTACACAAGGAATGCAATTCTCGCTCCCCTCCTGACTGCAGGGGAAGTCATAATGGAGATACTCATTCCTTTCATCACCGCAATGATCATCGACCGTGGAATCGAAGGCGGGAGCATGAGGGATCTCGTTCTTTTCGGATGTCTGATGCTGGTGTGCGCTTTCGTCTCCCTTATCTGCGGTGTACTGGCAGGAAGGAATGCGGCAAAGGCCTCCACCGGATTTGCCTGCAATCTCAGACAGGGAATGTATGAGAAGATTCAGGAATTTTCCTTTTCCAACATCGACAAATTCTCGACTGCCGGACTTGTAACCCGTATGACCACGGATGTCACGAACGTGCAGAACGCTGTCCAGATGATACTCAGAATCGCGGTGAGGGCACCGCTGATGCTCATCTGTTCATGGAGCATGTGCTTCATCATAAACAGGGAGCTCAGCCTCGTGTTCTTTGCGGCGATCATAATTCTGGGTATCATACTCTTCTCCATCGCGAACGTCACGATGCCGATCTTCCAGAAAGTGTTCAACCGCTATGATGACCTGAATGCCAGCGTGCAGGAGAATGTGGGGGCAATCAGGACGGTCAAGGCTTATGTGAGGGAAGAGTATGAGAAGAAGAAATTCTCAAAGGCCAGCAACAAGCTTTACAAGATGTTCGTGAAGGCCGAGTCAATCCTCGCCTTCAACAATCCCGTGATGATGTTAGTGATCTACACCTGCATAGTATGCATTTCATGGCTCGGCGCCCATTTCATCGTGGACGGGACAATGACAACGGGAAACATCACTTCCCTATTCAGCTATGTCATAAGCATGATGATGTCTCTTATGATGCTCAGCATGATTTTCGTCATGATCACGATGAGCAGCGCAAGCATCAGGCGTATTTCCCAAGTGCTGAGCGAGGAAAGCGACATCAGGGACGGTAAGAATCCTGTCATGGAAGTGAAGGACGGAAGCATAGACTTCTTTCATGTGACATTCTCCTACAGCAGCAGGAACACGAAACCGGTTCTTGAAGACATAAACCTGCATATAAACGCAGGCGAGACGATCGGTATCATCGGTGCGACCGGCAGCGGCAAGTCGAGCCTTGTGAACCTCATAAGCCGTCTTTACGATATTTCATCCGGCTCGCTCAAAGTCGGCGGCGTGGAAGTGCGTGACTATGATATCCAGACTCTCAGGAACGCAGTCGCACTCGTGCTTCAGAAGAACGTCCTTTTCTCGGGAACAATACTGGAGAACCTGAGGTGGGGAGATGAGAATGCAAGCGAGGAAGAATGCATCGAAGCCTGCAGGGCAGCATGCGCCGATGAGTTCATAGACCGCCTGCCTGATGGATACAACACATACATTGAACAGGGAGGAACGAATGTCTCCGGCGGCCAGCGGCAGAGACTGTGCATCGCACGCTCGCTTCTCAAAAAGCCGAAGATACTCATCCTTGACGACTCCACTTCCGCTGTCGATACTGCAACGGATGCGAAAATAAAAAAGGCTTTCAGGGAAAAAATCGGAGACACGACGAAGATAATCGTGTCACAGAGGATCTCAAGCATTGAGAAAGCCGACAGGATAATCGTGCTTGACGGCGGCCGCGTGACAGGTTTCGACACCCATGAGAACCTGATCAGGACAAATGAAATATACAGGGAAATCGCGGAAGCCCAGAGCCAGGGCGGCGGCGACTTCGATCACGCAAAGGAGGAGTGAGGAAAATGGAAAAGAAGAAAATAAATCCCATGAAAGAAGTTATGAGAGTTCTCTCATACGTCCTCTCGCATTACAGGTTCTCCTGCCTCGCGGTTCTGCTCGGTATCATCTGCAGTTCGCTGACAACACTCACAATGACACTTTTCATGGAGGTTCTTGTCGACGACTACATCATTCCCCTGACGCTGAGCGCAGTAAAGGATTACGTTCCCCTCGCCCATGCGATAATGAAGCTCATAGCAGTGCTCGCTTGCGGCATCATATGTGCCTACACCTACAACAGGGTAATGGTGAATGTCACGCAGGGAACTCTGAACCGGCTCAGGAAGGACCTTTTCAGCAACATGGAAAGTCTTCCCATCAAATACTTCGACACACATGCGCACGGCGACATCATGTCGGTATACACCAACGATATCGACACACTGCGCCAGCTCATAAGCCAGGTGATGCCGCAGATGGTCAATTCCTGCATCACGCTGATCTCGACATTCATCAGCATGATCGTGCTGGACATCCCGCTGACAGTCATCACGCTTGCCATGGTATGCCTGATGCTTTTCTCCACCACCCGGCTGTCAAAGCTTTCAAGCAGATACTTCGTCTCCCAGCAGAAGGACCTCGGCAGGGTGAACGGGTATATCGAGGAAATGATGGAAGGACAGAAAGTCGTGAAGGTTTTCTGTCATGAGAAGAAAGCTGTTGACCAGTTCAGAGTACTGAATGAGGAGCTCAGGGAAAGCGCATACAAGGCGAACCTCATCGCCAGCATCTCGATGCCGTTGAATGCGAACATCGGAAACATAAGCTATGTGCTGTGTGCAATCCTTGGCGGGTATCTCGCGCTCAGCGGGCATGCAGGCCTCACGATCGGAACACTCATAGCCTTCCTCAACCTCAACAAGGGATTCACGCAGCCTGTGACACAGCTCAGCATGCAGGTCAACAGCGTCGTGATGGCATCAGCCGGTGCCGACAGGCTCTTTTCCCTCATGGATGAGGAACCGGAAAAGGACAACGGCTATGTCGAGCTTGTCAATGCGAAGGAAGACAGGGAGGGAAAGCTCATCGAGACAAAGGACAAGACAAACATCTGGGCCTGGAGGCATCCACATCAGGCGGACGGCAGCGTGACTTACACAAAGCTGCAGGGTGAAATCACATTTCTCGGTGTCGATTTCGGCTATACTGATGACAAAATGGTTCTGCATGACATAAAGATGTACGCCCATCCGGGTCAGAAAATCGCCCTTGTAGGTTCAACCGGTGCAGGAAAAACCACTATAACAAATCTCATCAACCGCTTCTATGACATTCAGGACGGCAAGATCCGCTATGACAACATCAATATAAACAAAATAAAGAAACCGGATCTCAGACGCAGCCTCGGCATCGTCCTTCAGGATACGAGCCTCTTCACCGGCACCGTCATGGAGAACATAAGATACGGACGTCTTGAAGCCACAGATGAGGAATGCATAGCCGCTGCAAAGCTTGCCAACGCAGATGACTTCATCTCACGCCTTCCCGAGGGGTACAACACTGTGCTTACAGGAAGCGGTGCGGCCCTTTCACAGGGACAGAGGCAGATGCTTTCAATCGCACGTGCCGCCGTTGCGGATCCTCCCGTCCTGATTCTTGATGAAGCCACAAGTTCAATCGACACCAGAACGGAAGCCCTGGTCCAGAAAGGAATGGATGCACTCATGGAAGGAAGAACCTCTTTCGTGATCGCCCACAGGCTTTCAACTGTAAAGAATGCGGACTGCATCATGGTCATGGAACAGGGACGCATCATAGAGCGCGGCACCCATGATGAGCTCATTGCCCAGAAAGGCCGTTACTATCAGCTGTATACGGGCAACAATCCTGAAAAGCTTACAGGCTGAACACACTAAAAAAGCATGCACACCTGTGCATGCTTTTTCTTTGCAATACAACAAATTATAATCCAATATCACATCATCTACACCATGGAAGAACTTTTATTCCGGTTTAAAATTTAATGCTATCTGTGCTATTCAAAAAACACACGGAATCCGAATATTCCTAACACGTGGAAAATAGTGCATATATCTTAAAAATAATACTAAATGAAATTTGACAGTATGAACACTATCATGCAAATTTTAATCACATATAAGCAGGAGATAATAATGAGCAAGGCCAGTCAGAAAAAAGATTATGAATAGTTCGAAACGAATCGAGAATCCTTATATCAGAAATATCCTGGTCAACGACCTGCAGAACAAGCCTGGCAGGTTTTCTGGCGGCATATCTTATAAATTTGCAGTCATTTCCAATGAAGCACTATTGGGTGTATTTGATACTTTCGACGAGGCATTGGAACATGCTTTAAATGAAAAAAAAGCCGGAGAGTTTCTCATTCAGCAGTGTCTGAAAGATTTTGAGCCGGTACAGTACTACAACAAGGCGGTATTTTTCTGATGAATTAAGAAGATTGGCTGAAATATGGCGGTGCAATTACTATCAGGAATGAAGATCCATACCTGAAATCCATAATTATTCCGTAACAATCCAGACCTCACCAAGTCTGTGTTCAGATGGAATATCAAAAATGTACAACACATATGCGTTGATTGATACAGGAGCTACTGTAAGTGCGCTTGATATGGAAGTTGCAAAAAAACTACAGCTTCTCCCTATTTCAAAATGTTCTGTCAATGGTGTACACGGAACATCTGTTGTAGACATGTTTTCATTTAACCTGCATTTGATGGGATCCATGAGTGTCGCCGTCAAGCTGGCTACAGCTGGACAATTTAAAACAAACGCATTCAAAATCCTTATAGGTATAGATATATTACGACTTGGAGAACTTTATCTTGGACAGGAATTGAAAAACGGCAAACCTGTAACCTTATTTTCCTTTTCAATACCACCAACTGGTAATACAATCGATTTTGCAGATAAACTTGTAAAAGCAAGATCTGCTTTGAAAAAAAGCTGAACCTGATGGACTCGATAAGTTCTAAGACTTACCGGGTCCACATAATTTTTATATCAGATCACATCATCGACACCGAGGAAGTCTTTTCTTTCCGGTGTGAAGATGTCAAGGAGCTCACCTTCTTCAAGGCACACAAGTCCATGCTCCGCATTGCCGGGAATATAGATGCTGTCGCCTGCTGTGACAACAGTCTTCTCGCCTTCCACATTGAATTCAAATCTGCCTTTCAGAATATAGGCGATCTGTGTATGCGGATGCTGGTGAAGGGAACCGACTCCGTCTTTCCTGAACCAGAGATGGCAGACCATGAGGTCGTCATCATGTGCAAGGATCTTCCTTGAAGATTTCTCATCAAGCACGTTTGTCTTAATGTCTTTGTCTAAAAATACCATTATTTCATCTCCTGCGTTTTACCAAGATTATACAGATAATATAATGCCGTTTTCATTTTCAGATTATATTTTTCCTCATGAAAATTTTCCATACACGTATTGTGTCCGGTAAACCATGCAAAAAACATTAAAATAATTTAAGATGAGCATCTGATGACACAACTGACTGAGGCATACGATCACATTGATGAAATAAAATCATTATTCAGCGAATACACAGCAATGCTTGTATCAATTGATCCGTCTTTCTCAATCTATCTTGATATCCAGCACTACGATGAGGAAGCCGGGAATCCTGCGGCAAAATATGCCCTCCCGCGCGGCAGACTGTATCTTGCCCT
>CASDXQ010000026.1 GCA_949285145.1 uncultured Spirochaetales bacterium
AAGGAACAGAAGGATGCCATCAGCAAAGGATAAAGAAAAAGGAGCCTTCCATAAGGCAAGTGGAAGACATGTGCTTGTCATTGAAGCTGACAGGTCTGAAGACAATAAGAGAAGAGTATTCAATATTTCTAACCGTCTCCGCCTTGCAGGTAATGAGCTTACTGCATTGATGAGAAATAATCTCATTCAGCTTTTGAGGACCAAGAAATACAGGAAACTCAGAAAGCTTTATGGTAAAGCTGTTGAAAACAACAATAAGACATTGAAGTCAAAGCTTGGTTCACAGATGAATGCCATACAGGAAGAGCATGGAGTGAGCTGGGACTGTTGCAGGAAGGCGATGATTCCAATAGGCAAGAAATACGATTTACCCAGCGTATTCGCGCTTACCCGTGCCGAGGACATCTGGAAAGGTGTGGAGAAGATTCTTTATGACAATGGTAAGATGATTCATTTTCAGAAGAGAGGAGAGTTTCCTATACTCAGAGCCAAGCAGATTGAGAAGAACATCATAGTCAAAAACATTGGCGAGCCAGCTTGTTCTCTCATGTGATGGCATCACCTTCTCTCCAATCATAAAGGACAGGTTCGAGAGGGATGAAGTTGATGCTGTACTTCATTATCTGGAGAATCCTTCAGTTGTTGATGAAGAAGCCGTCCAGATGTTCTGTGACACAGGGTATGTCACAGATACATATCGTCCATGCTATGCTGCATTGAAGTGTGAGGAGATAAGAGGGAAGCTCAGGGTGTTTATCCATCTCACGATTGAAGGAAAGGCAAAGCCTAAATTCAATAAGGATTGTTCTCCTCGGCATAAATATGGCACTGGTATTGTCGGGTGTGACATCGGAACCCAGACAATTGCATATACTTCTGATACAGAATGCGGTCTCAAGAATCTTGCTGAAAGAGGTAATGCAATCTCAAAGAGTGAAAGAAAGGAAAGAGTCCTGTTAAGAAAGCTAGACCGCTCAAGAAGAGCAATGAATCCTGAGAATTTCAACAAAGACGGAACAATAAGGAAAGGTTTCAAGAAGTGGGCTTTCTCAAAGAATTACATAACAAACAGAAGATTGCTTTCTGAACTCCAGAGAAAGAACTCAATAAATCGCCATCTTGCCATCAGAGAGGATGTGAACCATATAAGGAGTCTTGGTGATATTTTCATCACTGAGTCAAAGAATGCAAAGAAGTTAATGACAAAAGCAAAAGAAACAACGATCAATGAAAAGACAGGCAAGATAAACAGGAAGAAGAGATTCGGCAAGTCGATAAAGAACCGTTGTCCAGGCTATTTCCAGAGTTATGTGGAATAATGTCTTCCTTTTAACCGGGGGAAAATACTTTGAAGTTCCATACGACTACAGAGCTTCGCAGTATGATCACACAAATGGAGAATATGTGCGGAAGAAACTTTCAGATAGGATGTTTTCTCTTTCAGATGGAACAATTATACAAAGGGATCTGTATTCCTCATTTCTTCTCTACAATGCCACTTCAGACAATAACACAGGACAGTTGAAGATAGATGGAATGAGATGCATCAATACTTTTGATGAAATCATAAAGCTTCATGATGCGGAAATTGAGAGGATAAGAGTTTCAGGAAAGAAAGTGCTTAACAGCGGAATAAGGATTTGATAAAGAGAAAGATAGAACACAAAGAAAAAACAATAATGGGGGAGCTGACTGTCTCTCCCTGCCTGAAAAGGCAGAAGCCGGTCGTCAATGTGTCCGTCGGGATGCCTGGCCGGCAGTTTTGGTGCTCTGGGTGGCAGCCTTAATCCCAAAGCCTGAAAATGGTGTACGGATATGGTGCAAATCTATTCACCGGAACCCCACAGGTGCCTGTGGGAGCAGTCAGCCAGATATGACATGTCGACATGCCCTGATGGCTTTTTAACATCAATGAACATTGTCATGTACCAGGGAAGATTAATGATATTCCCATCCTTTTCCATATTTCCGCCTGACAGGACGTATGCCTTGTTTATCGGGTAGTTTTTTATTGCCATCAGGTTGTTCAGAGCCTGATGATTCCTGAAATACTTTCCGCTTTTCACCTCAACCGGAATGATTTCAAGTCCGTCCTGTATGAGAAAGTCGACTTCTCCTATTCCTTTTCTGTTGTAATAGAACAGATCAATGCCGGATGCGGAGAACTCCTGGGCAATCAGATTTTCAAAGATAAATCCGAGATTAGCATTCTCACTGCCACTCAGTAGGTCAAAATACGCGTTTTTAACAGTAAGGGAACATAAGATTCCGGTATCTGAAAGGAACAGCTTCTGCAGTTTCCTGTCCGCATTTGTTTCAAGGGGAACAGCGGGTTCTTTCACGCTGAAACACGGCGGAACTGTTCCGCTGTCATAAAGCCACTGGAATCCTGATTCATATTTTTCGTATCTCGCATTTCTGCTGATTTCCGAAAGCATGAACCTTACACCGCCGCTGGAGAGAGAAGAGGGAACCTGAAGGTACAGCTGGCGGATTCTGTTTTCATCTCTGTCTGCATACTTGATTATGTCATGCGTGTACTGCCTGTGAAGAGATTCCTGCAGCTGTGCGGTATTTTCGAAATTCCTGTTTTCAAGGAATTCAGATACAACTTCAGGCATTCCTCCTACTAAAAGGTATGTCCTGAACAGATTCAGCATGGCACTGTGAACAGCGTCTGATACTTTTTTCTGCCCATTGAAGCACTCTTCTAGGTATGAGATGACAGTTTCTGCCAGTCCTGAGGCGGATGCGAACTCCCTGAAACTCAGAGGGTACATTCTCTTTTCCTCAACATAGCCGACGGGAAATGATTTCAGCTTCTTGTATGTAATTCCCAGCAGGGATCCGGATGCAATACAGTCAAAGCGTTTGTCAAACGCAAGAAATTTCAAGGCAGTCAGCGCATTCGGGCATTCCTGGATTTCATCAAGAAACAGTAGCGTTTTGCCTGCCGTAAAATTCACACCGCTTCTCATTGCAGAAATTCCGGTGATGATTGCATCGGCAGAAATGTCTTCCTCAAAAACCTTTTTGAATTCAGGCGAGTTTATGAAATTGATTTCAATGAATGCTTTGTATTTTTCTTTTCCCAGCTTTCTCACTATGTGTGTCTTTCCGCACTGCCTTACCCCATAGATGAGAATAGTTTTTTTTCCTGCAGCAGGCTCCAGTTTTCAAGTTCCCTGTATATTTCCCTTTCAAGTTCCATGAGTATTCCTCTGCTTTAATGATAATGACAAATATCTTGGTTTTTTCAAGATCTGTAACGCTTTTCGTTACAAACTGGCTTTGACTCTCATAATTCAGAGAGTACCGGATGTAAAAAGGACAGAATCAGAGTCCTGTCCTTTTCCTGTTCTCCTTATAATCTCATCCGAAGAGCGAGAATGATGCGAAAAGCGCTGATGCGAGGGATGCCACAAGGGATACAACGGTTATCTGTGTGTTGATGGAAGGTCCTGCAGTGTCTTTATATGGATCTCCGACCGTATCGCCGATGACAGCCGCTTTATGGGCATCACTTCCTTTTCCGCCTTCATTGCCTGATTCGATGTATTTCTTTGAATTGTCCCACAAACCTCCCGCATTTGACATGAAGAGGGCAAGAAGAAGTCCGCTCACTATGTTTCCCACAAGGAAGCCTCCTATGGCAAGCGGGCCTGCTATGAAGCCCACCAGCAGGGTTGTCATGATAGTCATCAGTCCTGCGGGAATGAGTTTTTTCAGTGCCCCTTTTGCCGCTATGTCGATACACAGTGAATATTCAGGCTGTGCATTGCCCTCCTTGAGCCCCGGTATGGTGGAGAACTGTCTGTGTATTTCCTCAACCATTCTCTGTGCGTTTTTGTCGACGCCGAGGATAAGCATCGCGGAGAACAGGGCAGGTATGGCAACGCCCACGAGAAGACCGAAGAAGACGGTCGGATTCATAATGTCAAATCCTGTTATGAGAGGCTTTCCCGCCTCAGCGAGTGCGGCGTTCGTCTCACTCATGAATGCACCTAGCAGTGAAATGACGGTAAGTCCGGCAGCTCCTATCGAGAAGCCTTTTGTCACAGCCTTGACAGTGTTGCCTGCGCTGTCAAGCTCATCGGCGATTCTTATCGTCTCTTCTCCCAGTTCTCCCATTTCGGCAAGGCCTCTTGCATTGTCGACGATAGGACCGTATGCATCGTTCGAGATTATCATGCCGACAATTGAAAGCATGCCGACTGCCGCCATTGCAATGCCGAAGATTGCATAGCCTTCACCAAGCGGTGCGCACAGCTGGTAGGAAATAAGTGATGATACTGCGATGCCTGCCATGGCCGGAAGACAGGAAACAAAACCGTATGAGGTTCCTGAAAGGATTGTGAATGCCGCACCTGATGCAGAGGCATGTGCGACTTTTCTTACGACCGGTTTGGTGTCATCGGTGAAGTAGTCCGTCGTAAGCCCTATGATAAGTCCGACTATCAATCCTGTCGCCGATGACAGCCATATATTCCATGAGAAACCTTCGACAAAATAAGTGGCCGCTGCCGTGAGGATCAGGAATATCGCAGTTGTGACGTATGTCGAGCTGTTGAGCGCCCGTGTGGGATTGCCATCCTTTCCGACTCTTGCGGCAGCAATGCCGAGTATGGATGCAAGAAGGCCGAGAAGTGCATAGCAGAACACCATCTCCATTGCTGCGACAGATCCTGAAAGGCCTGATGCTATTACAAGCGCAGATGTCATTGCCGCCACATTCGAATCAAAAAGATCCGCTCCCATTCCGGCAACGTCTCCTACATTGTCGCCGACATTGTCAGCAATGACTGCGGGGTTTCTGGGATCATCTTCCGCAATGCCCAGCTCTACCTTGCCTGTAAGGTCTGCGGCGACATCAGCGCTCTTTGTGAATATTCCGCCTCCGGCCTTTGCGAAGAGGGCAAGTGAGCTTGCGCCGAACGAGAAGCCAAGAAGCACACCGGTGTCATTCGTGAGGAGAAGGACAAGCGCCACGCCGAAAAGACAGCAGCCTACAACCAGAAGTCCCATTACCGCACCGCCGCGGAATCCTATGAGAAATGCATCCTTCAGTCCCTTTTTTGCACCTTCGGCACAGCGGCCGTTTGAAAGGGTTGCAACAAGGATACCTATCTTGCCGGCAAGTGCCGAGAATATTGAACCCAGTATGTATGCGAAAGCCGTGAGGACATTACCTGAAATGCTGCCTTTCCATACAGGCCGGGGGAAGAAGATGAGTATGAGGATGAAGACCGCAAGTTCAAATGCCGCAAGCAGTTTGTATTCTCTTTTTATGAATGTGTCGGCTCCCTCTTTTATAAGGAGGGAGATACGCTCTATTTCCTTGTTTTCCACCTTGTGCTTTCTGACCCACAGATACAGGTGCAGTGCGAATAGAAATGCAATTGCGGAAACAAGAAAAGAAAGAGTTAGAAAAATATTGAGCATATCTGCCTCCATCGTTCAGAGGAGGACAGCAAGGCTTGATGCTGCCCGCATCCGAACCTTTTTCGTCATTTTAAGTCTAGCACGGCTTTTGAAGGCAGGGAAGAAAATCTTGTCTTACAGTGAAAACGCCATCCTCTGCACTCACATTGTCATATTTCGACTCCTGAGCTGATAGCCTGCAGAGCGTCCTCCGCAGCCATCGTTCTCAAGCACTCCTTTTGCAATCAGATCCGTGATATCCCTCAGCGCAGTGGCATGTGAGCACTTTGTGATTTTTGCCCATTTCTCTGCGGTCAGTTTTCCTTCAAATCCATCCAGAATACGGTTTATGATTTTGATCTGTCTCTCATTGATGGCTAACTGGTGGATGGAATCCCAGAATCTTGTCTTTGCAAGAGTGGGGGAAAGATGTTCTTCTGCCTTGTCAACTGCTGATGCGAGGCATTTGAGAATGTATTCGACAAAACTTGTGATGTCACCTGTACCTTTCTCACAGCTTTCCAGAATTTCATAATATTCATTTTTATTGGAGAGTATGGCTTCTGAGAGACTGTAGAAGCGTCTGGAGGATTTGTCCGCCCGTGCAAGCAGTAATTCTGAAATCGTTCTGGCAATTCTGCCGTTTCCATCGGCAAAGGGATGGATGGTTACGAACCAGAAGTGGGCAACTGCCGCCTTGATGAATGGATCGATATCTTCTCTTCCATTGACGAAGTTGAGGAAGGTATCGATCTCGCTTTCAATTCTGCCTGCAGGAGGAGCTTCGTAATGTATGATTTCTTTCCCGCTCCTTCCGGATGCAACATACATCGGACCGCTTCTCCAGCGTCCGGTGGCAATCCTCTCGCCATCGCTGATGCCGAAAGGAAAAAGCTGGCTGTGCCAGAAGAAAAGCCGCTCTCTGGTCAGAGGTTTATTCCAGTTCTCGACAGCATCTATTAGGACTGCAACTGTTCCTTCGTTGTAGTGGTCTAATTTCACCTTTGTACTGTCTTGTCGGATTCCAAGTTTTTTCAGAATCGATGAGCGGACAGAACTCCTGTCCATTCTGATTCCCTCAATTGAGCTTGATGCAATAAGTTCACTTGCTGCAGCATCAACGAAAGAGATTTCCTGATGCCTTTCCTGCAGCATGGACAGCTTTCCGAGCAATGCCGCCTCCTGTCTTGTGACATTCAGAAGCAGGGGAGTGAGCTTTTGCATGTCCCAGTGGAGATTAGGCCAGTCCGTACGGGTCCAGATGTATATGCCGTTTTCCATATGAGAAGTATATGACGAGAATAGAAAGCTATTCAAGTCAAATGTTGATTAGAAAAGCCAAATTCTATTCAAAATATGACTTGAAAAGAGTTCTTGTTCCTTATTCGCCAGCACAAACTAACATTTTTACACGCTATTGAATTTCATAACTGTTTGTGTTACTTTTCTTTCTGACGAGCACGTAGCTCAGCGGAAGAGCGCTACCTTCACACGGTAGATGTCGTTGGTTCAATCCCAATCGTGCTCATCACATAGATGTATAAAGATTAAAGACTAAAAAGACAGCATGCAGATTGTGTGCTGTTTTTTTGTCTCTTATCCCATCATATGATTTCCTTCTGCTGGTGGTGAAGTGACAGTTCCGGCTGTATAAGCCTGATCTTTGCAGACTAGTTTAAAGCCTCTGTGCAAAGTGAAGCATGGAGGCTTTTTGGTCATAAGGTATCACCAACAGGGGATTCGTTTTTTTGTTTTTATGATTGAAACTCATCCATGTTTTTAAGAGAATATAATCATCTTTTGCATAATGATGGTGATGTAATGAACAAACTGTTCCTTCTTGGTGATTCAACTTGTGCTGTCAAAGAAGATTCAGCCCGGCCTGAGACAGGGTGGGGAGAGATGTTCTATCCGCATCTAAAAGACGGATGGACGCTTGTGAATCATGCTAAGAACGGACGTTCGACAGAGATGATCCTTCTTGAAGGAATATTCTATGACTGTTTCTGGGAAAGCAGCGAAGGGGACTATGTCATCATTCAGTTCGGTCATAATGAGAATAAACCGGAGGAATACAGAAAGACAGATCCCGATGGCAAGTTTGTCTTCAATCTCCGCTATATGATAAAAAACTTCCGCTCACGCGGTGTTACTGTAATTCTCGTAAGTCCGATCAGCCGCCGTTATTTTGTCAATGGAAAGCCTCAGAACACCCATTTCGGCTATCCTGAGGCGATGAAGAGAGTCGCAGATGAAGAAGGTCTTATTTTCATTGAAATGACACAGAGAACACTCAGGGCTCTTGATGAGATGGGAGAAGAAGAGAGTAAGAAGATGTTCATGAATTTTCCGGCAGGCATGTATGAGAATTATCCTGAGGGAAAACAGGACAATACCCATCTGCGGCCTGAAGGTGCTGCAAGGATTGCATCTCTCATTGCAGATGGTCTTAAGAAGTATGATCTTCCATTTATTAAATGTTCATGAGTTGTCTTTCTCGTAGCCCATTATTGCAGAAAGCTGATCAGTTGCACTCTTTATTTCACTTACGATCTTCTCGAATTCTGCCTGGTTGAAGCGGAAAAGAGGCCATGAGACCGACATTGCGGCAACGACGTGCCCTGTGTAGTCATGGACGGGGGCGGCAATGCACATGATGTTGTCCTCGTGTTCCTGATCGTCAATTGCCCAGCCTCGGCGGCGGATGAGTTCAAGCTGTTCCTTAAGCGCCTCCGGTGTTTTTATTGTTCTGCTTGTATACGGTTTGAGGCTTGTTGCCTTGAGGTATTTATCCAGCTCATCCTCACTCATCTGGGAGAGGAATATCTTGCCTATTGCAGTGCAGTAAAGGGGAATGACCTTGCCGATGCGGGAATACATCCTCAGTGTGTAGCTTGATTCTTCCTTCAGCACATAGACGGCCTGCCAGCCTTCAAGGATTCCCATATGAACCGTCTCTCCAAGGCTCTGGCACAGTGTTTTGGCAAATGGCCGTGCCTTGGAGATAAGGTCATTGTGTGCCAAAGCCCTTGATCCCATGGAGAAGAGCTTCAGCGTCAGCGAATAATGGTCTGCATCGTCACGGCAGACATAACCGAGGCTTGAGAGCGTGGAGAGGAACCGGAGAAGGGTGGCCTTCGGCAGATCGGTTTCCTTCGAAAGATTCTCAAGGTTTATACTGCCTTTCTTTGCAATCACCTCAAGTATGTTGATTGTGCGGACAACCCCGCTCATCCTGTTCTTTTCTTCACTGCTCTCTTTCACTTTTCAATCAGCCCTCGAAATAGTTTTTAGCGTTGTTGAAGCAGATGTCTTCGACGATCTTTCCAACCTGCTCCTCATCATAATAGATCTCTCCGTCTTCCACCCATGTACCGATAAGGTTGCACAGTATGCGTCTGAAGTACTCATGTCTTGAGTAGGAGAGGAAGCTTCTTGAGTCTGTAAGCATGCCAACAAAGCGTGAGAGCAGTCCGAGGTTGCCAAGTGTCTGCATCTGCTGGTACATACCGTCCTTGTGATCACAGAACCACCAGCCGGAACCCAGCTGCATCTTGCCCGGAATACCGTCGCCCTGGTAGCAGCCCATGAGGGTTCCCAGTGAGTAGTAGTCTTTCGGGTTGAGAGAGTAGAAGATGGTCTTCGGCACGCTGTCGCTCTCGCTGAGGGCGGAGAAGAAGGCCGATACGTTCTCTGCAAGCTCCTTGTCATGGGAAGCGTCGAATCCTGTGTCCGGACCGAGCTTCTTGAACATGATGATGTTGTTGTCACGGATTGAGGCGAAGTGCAGCTGCATTGCGATGTTGAGTCTCTTGTACTCCTTTGCAAGAGCAGAAAGAACATATGTCATGTATGCATCGACTTCTTCCTCGCTGAGAACTGTGCCGTACATTTTCTTCTGGAAGATCTTGTTGACTTCTGCTGCGCTTTTGAATGTGTGCGGACACTGTACAAGAGCATGGTCTGAAGCGCGGCAGCCCATTGATGCGAAGAATTCGAGTCTCTTAATCAGTGCTGCAACTACATCATCGGCACTCTTTATTTCCATGTCTGCCGCAGCGGCAAGTTTCGGGATGTAGGATGCAAAGTCTTCCTTTTCGATATGGAGGGCCTTGTCCGGGCGGTAGGAGGGAATTACCTTTGCGGGGCACTTTCCGTCATCCCTGATCTTTTTGTGCATGAGAAGATCATCAGCAGGATCGTCTGTCGTTCCAACAGCGTACACCCTGAATTTCTTCATGATGCCGAAGACAGAGAGTTCGGGATCGCTTGCGAACTTCTCATTTGCTTCATCATAGATTTTCTTTGCGTTCTTTCTGTTGAGAACGTCATAGATGCTGAAGTAGCGCTGAAGCTCAAGATGTGTCCAGTGGTAGAGAGGATTGCCGATGAGGTTCTCCATGGTTCCTGCCCATGCCATGAACTTGTCAAACGGATCGGCGTTGCCTGTGATAAGCTCCTCTGAAACACCGTTTGATCTCATTGCTCTCCACTTGTAGTGATCGCCGCCGAGCCATGCTTCCGTGATTGTCGTGAATCTCTTGTCCTCTGCGATCTGTGACGGGATAAGATGACAATGGTAGTCAAAAATAGGCATGTCTTTCGCATGCTTGAAATAAAGTTCCTTCGCTGTATCATTCATCAACAGGAAGTTCTCGTCCATGAATTTTCTCATAACACAACACCGTCCTTGAATATAGATATCTCTGCATAGCCATGCTGCTCGTTCTGTGTCTTCACATCACCGGAAGCCAGCTTGACTATATACTGTAACAGATCATTTGTAACTGTTCTCTCATCTTCGCTCAGGAGCCTGCCCGCATTGAAGTCAATCCAGTTCTTCTTGTTCTTCGCAAGTTCGCTGTTAGTGGCGATCTTGACTGTCGGCACAGGAGAGCCGAGCGGGGTTCCGCGTCCTGTTGTGAACAGGATAAGGTGAACGCCTGCGGCACTCTGGGCTGTGGTGGAGACAATGTCATTGCCCGGTCCTGAAAGCAGATTCAGGCCTTTTTCAGTGATCCTTTCTCCGTACTTTGCCACACCGGTGACGATGCTCCTTCCTCCTTTTTGCACACAGCCGAGGCTTTTGTCCTCGAGCGTTGAGATTCCGCCTGCCTTGTTGCCCGGGGACGGGTTCTCATATACAACCTGTCCGTGGGATGTGAAATAATGTTTGAAGTTATTGATGAGAGCGACAATTTCCTCGAATGTCTGTCTGCCCTTTGCCCTGTCCATGAGGATCTGTTCGGCACCGAACATTTCAGGAACCTCCGTGAGCACAGCGGTGCCGCCCATTGCAGTCAGCTCGTCGCAGAAACGTCCCACCAGAGGATTTGCGGTGATGCCGGAGAATCCGTCGGAACCTCCGCATTTGAAACCGACTCTCAGCCGAGCCATGGAGACGCTTGTCCTTTCGTCCTTCTTCATCGCATCCGCGATCTGGCCAAGCAGTTTCTCTCCTTCTGCGATCTCATCATCGACCTTCTGGCATGTCAGGAATTTCACTCTTTCCTCATCCACCTGTCCGACAAGTTCGCGGAATGACTCCGGAGTGTTGTTCTCGCATCCGAGGGAGAGAACCAGCACACCTCCTGCATTGGGGTGGTGCACGAGGTTTGCGAGTATATGGCGGGTATTGTCATGGTCGTCGCCCAGCTGGGAACAGCCGAATGGATGTGTCCATACATGCACGCCGTCCTCTATGCCGAGGTTCTTCTGTGCCCATGAACAGAGAGCTTCTCCGATCTTGTTCACACAGCCGACTGTCGGGATGATCCACAGTTCGTTGCGAATGCCGATATCTCCATTCTTTCTCTCGTAGGCCCTGATCGTCGGGATCTTGTCTTTCCAGCTGAGTTCTTTTATACGGGCTTCCTCAATGTATTCCCGAGCTTTCTCTTCATCATATGTGTAGACAGCTTCCTCGCTGAGAAGAGTCTTTATGTTGAAGGAATGCACATGGGCTCCTCTGGGGATATCGCAGGTTGCAGCTCCGATGGGGTAGCCGTACTTGATGACCTTCTCTCCCTCTTTTATGTCCTGCAGGGCCATTTTATGCCCTCCGGGAAGATCATTGATCAGAGTGTAGGTGGCACCGTCGAATGTGATGATGTCTCCCTTGAAGAGAGGACTGATCGCGACAGCTACGTTGTCCCTGGGATTTATTTTGATCAGTTTCTCCATAGTCAGTCTTCCAAACTCCTGATAGCCTTCTCGATACCTTCATCGAGGATGATTCTCAGATCCTTCTCGACAACATCCTGAAGGCCGTCGATTGAAGTGAGGTCCATTCCCCACCAGTCTTCCCTGCTGAGGATATCCTGTGTCATTGCCTTTGCCTTGCAGCCGTTGCACTTGTACTCACTGCTGCACAGGGATGCAAATGTCTCAAGGTATTCCCTGTTGTCCTTGATCAGGTACTTTTCACCGTTCCTGCTGCCGACAAGAGCGTCGCCTTCAAATTCGGTTCCCTGATAGAATGCCATGAGGGCGGCGATTGAAAGGGCGAGGTGAGAAGGAATCTTTCCGTATTTCTTCACATAGGAAAGGAGGGAAGGAAGATCCCTTGTCTTGAATTTTGAGACACTGTTCAGTGAAATCGACATCAGCAGGTGCTCGATGTACGGGTTTGCAAAGCGCTCGAGAACATCAGATGCATATTTCTTCAGTTCATCAACATCCCCGTCCATGGAAGGAATGATCTCATTGAAAAGGCCGTCTTTCATGAATGTGCCGATAAGAGGGCTTTTTACAGACTCTTCGACTGTGTTGAGCCCGGAAAGGTATGAAGCGAGAACCATGAGGGTATGGGTTCCGTTGAGGATGCGTACTTTTCTTGTTCTGTAGAACGTCATGTCATCTGTCCATACGACATTGAGTCCGGCCTTTGATGTCGGCAGTTCGTCCTCATGTGACTTCTTATGGCATTCAATGACCCACAGGTGGAAGATCTCGGCTGTGTCGATGAGATTGTCCCTGTAGCCGAGTTTCTCGCAGATTGCCTCCGCCTCGGCTCTCGGATAGCCCGGAACGATGCGGTCGACAAGGCTGTTGCAGAAGTCACATGCATTCTCAACCCAGCCGGTGAACTCTTTCTCAAGATTCCATTCAGATGCATATTGGAGCACGATCCGCTTGAGATTGTCGCCGTTCTTGTCTATGAGTTCGCATGGAATCATGATAAGACCTTTTGACGGATCTCCGCCGAATGCCTTGTAGCGGTTGTATAGGAAAGCGCACACCTTGCCGGGGAAACTTGTCTGCGGCTTGTCTTCAAGCCTGTCTCCTTCATTGTATGCAATGCCTGCTTCAGTTGTATTGCTGATGATGAAGCGCAGATCGGGGTTTGCCGCCTGGGCGATGAACTTGTCATACTCGCTGTACGGGTTTATGCAGCCTTCCACGGAAGTGATCTGACGGAACTGCTCGACAGGCTTTCCGTTCTGAATGCCTCTCAGACATGTCGTGTAAAGGCCGTTCTGCGCATTGATCATATCCCCCATGCCGGCTGCCAGAGGCTGCACCATCATGACATTTCCGTTGAAATCTGTCTTCTCATTGAGATTATCGATGATCCAGTCGACAAAGGCTCTGAGGAAGTTCCCCTCTCCGAACTGCAGAACTTTCACAGGGCGTTCTGTCTTATTCACGATTTCTGTTATGTTTTTCATTTCTCCTCCTTTAAGGGTGCTTCTGAGTAAATGTGGTCAAGGATGCTTCACCGGTTTATGCCTAAAATGAAACATGATTCCACTTTAACCCCGACTCGCGCTGTTGTCAACAAAATTGACACTTATGATGATACACCGCAAATGGTGTTTTTTCATTATCAAAATTGTACAAAACCGTCATTTTCCACCTTGTACACACTGCTTTGGCCATTCATAATTCAGAGTATGGGGAAAAAGGTCGCTTTCATACTCGCCTCGATACACGAGGGAACAAGTGTAAGGATGTGGAACCGCTGTCTTGATTCTTTCAATTACAGCGAGGATGCGCTTTTTGTCTTTCCGGGAGGAAGACTGGATTACAAAGCGCGTGATGAGTATCTGAAGAATTCCATATACAATCTTGTGAACGGTGAGGATTTTGACGGGTTGATCGCCTGGGCAAGCACGCTCACGGGGCAGGCCAGTGTGGACGAGGTCCGTCATTTCATGCGCCGGTATTCCTCTCTTCCCTGCATCACGATAGGCCTTAAGGCGGGGGACGAGATTCCCTATGTCGGCTTTGATGCCTACAGCGGTTTCTACAAACTCGTGAAACATCTCATTGAGGTTCATGGAAAGAAGAAGATCGCTTTCCTCAGGGGGCCTGAGAATCATGAATCCAGCCAGGCCCGTTTCACGGCGTACATGGATGCCCTGCGTTCATCCGGACTCAGGATAAACCATGATCTCATCTCCTCTCCCCATTCATGGGGACGCGGCAGGGAAGCCCTGTGCCAGCTTATAGACGAAAGAGGGCTGATGCCTTCCGTGGATTTCGACGCAATGGTGTGCGCTTCGGACATGATGATGTTCGCTGCGGTGCATCATCTTGAAGAACTGGGCGTGAACATCCCCTCTGCCCTAAGCACCGGAGGATTCAACGATACCGAGACGAACAAACTCATCGCGATTGCCCCGACAACTGTGAGAATGCCGGTCGACGAGATGATCGACAGTGCGATTGCCAGCCTGTACCGCAGGATGGAAGGAGATGAGAAAATAGAAGATATCCTCCTTGAGTGCGATCTTGTCATACGCCATTCCTGCGGTTGCGAGAATCCCTTTGCCTCTGATGAGAGGCTGATGAAGAAGCTTGAGGATGTCACTTCATTCATTGACTGGGCGGTGCGCTACAGCGCTTCGCGGATAAAGAGAGAGGATCTTGAGTATCTTATCGAGTTCCTGATGCGCTCTGATGATTTCCCTCTCTCCCGCCGGCAGTGGTTCCTGTCTTCTTTCTCCCGCCTTGCCGCCGGCTTCCTGAAACAGGGAGGAGAGTATGAGGATCTTGTTGAAATAGCGATGTGGGCTTCCCGCCTGCTTCCTCTGAAAGAGGAGATCCGGGACTTCTGTCAGAAGAATCTCGTCAGGGTGATCCTCGATGTGTTCGCACAGGTCAACGGAGAAAAGGAACATATAAGGAACGGGGAGATTTCCGTCATGAACCATTTCAAGATGGAACTTCTGTCAACGCATGCCCTGTCATATCTTTCAGATATAATGAAGAGGTATCTTCCACAGCTGGGATTCCGCCAGGCTTACATCGTTCTCAGGAAGGAAGGGGAAGATGAAAGCCGGCTGCTTGCCGGATATGATGGGAACGGGAATGCGGTCACTCAGCAGGATTTCATCTCCGGTTCCCTTCTTCCCCTCTGCTATGAGCATTTCATCACGAAGGGTGCTTTCGTGGTGGAACCCGTGATCATGGACAAGGAGAGCGTGGGCTATATAATCCTTGAATTCGAGAAAGGCCACAACGAACTTGTCATTGAGGACATAATGGCTTCGATTTCCTCTGCTCTCAAGGGAATAACCCTGCTTGAAAGTGCGAATGATGCAAAGAAAAGGGCAGAGGAGGCTGAAAGTGAGAGCAACGCTTTCTATGCGAATCTGTCCGAGGAGCTCAGAGAGCCTCTTGGCTCAATAAGAAAGACGATTTCCCTCGTCAAGGACAGTGCGGCGAAGCGGCGGGTTGTCAGCAATGTGGTGAAAGCCGAACATCTGCTTGATCTCATACTGACGGAAAAAGGGGAAATGGAGTTCCGGCGCTCAACGATAGAAACCGTGCAGTTCTTTTCTTCCTTTGTGGCCTCACATTCAATAACGGATTCTTTCATACCTCATCTTCTTCCCGCCATCTACAGCGACAGGGACAAGCTTGAAAAGGTTTTTGACCTTCTTTTCCAGCTTGCCTGCGAGGCTGAAAGCGGACAGATCCGGCTCGAAGTGAGTGCACAGCCTGCAGGTGTGTGCGTGAAGCTTGAAGTGGAGCGGTGGAATCCTCTTCTGGTGAGGAACAATCCTTCACTCATGCTTGCGGAGAAGATAACAGTGCTCCTGTCAGGCTCGTTCCGTTTCCTGCCGCATGCCGTGATGATCAGCCTGCCTTATCCGAGCCTGTCGGGCAGGGAAGTGCAGGCACAGCCTTACGGCAGCGCGGTTTTCATAAAAGCCTCGCCTGAGGGTGAGCTTCCCTCTTCACTGTCAGCCTTCACTGAAGTGATCCCCGTTCTCGAGAAGGATCTTGCCGGGGGATTTTCAATTCCTGCCGGTGTCTCCCATCTCATATATGATGCAGGAGAGAAGGGTAGAGACAGAGTGGTCCTTAACCTGCTGCACAATCATGTGAAGGCCAAGAATCTGCCGTTTCTGTGTTTTTCCCTGCCCTCTTCTCCTCTTGATATATGGACATGTGTATCCTCCATGGCTGCCGGCGATAAGGCTGCAGGTGCCGGCATTGTCTGTGCAGGCAGCATGCCTTCCGGCCTTGAAAGGCTCGACGCTTTCGGTTCCAGAACCGTCTTCAGGACATTTGACGAACTGCTGTCCTCCCTCACTTCAAGTCCGTCCCTCATCATTCTCAGCGAGTGCATAAGCAGCCAGATAGCCGCACTGAGGGCGAATCGTTTTTCTTCATCCGCTCCTGTTCTCATCTGCAAGGACAGCTTCACTGAGGAAGAGGTTGAAAGCATACTTCTTTATTCGAATCTCCTCATATGCAACAGCGGAATCTGTGATGCACAGGAGTTCATATCGCGTCTCATCGGCATTTTCGGCGGAGGTCAGATTCTTCCTCCTCTCACAGGGGCCATGGTCAAGAAAGCCATAGTATACCTTAATAAAAACGCCGCCCGTCCCGTCATAAGGTGGCAGGTGGCAGAAAGCGTGAACATATCGGAGGATTACCTTACGAGAATCTTCCGCCGCGAGATGGGGATATCTCCATGGGATTATCTTTCCCGCTACCGTGTGCAGATGGCAAGCCGGCTCCTGACAGGCACGGGAATGTCTGTCAATGAGATAGCAGGACAGACCGGTTTCCAGGATCAGGCATACTTCTGCAGGGTCTTCAAGAAAATAACGGGAATGTCGCCGCGGAGGCTCAGAGAGCAGGGGATCAAGGTCTGAAAAATACAATTTTGCGTAGGCATATTTAAAAAAAACAGCCTCATACTGGTACCATCGAGGTGGAAAAATGAGAAAAAAAGACAGTGCAGAACGTGCTGCGAGACAGCCGGCCACTAAAGTCCTCAAAGATGGTACTACCATACTTGTCGCACCGAAGCCGGATCTGAGAAGGGAGATCCTGAGGCATAAGGATGTGTATCTCCTTCTTCTCATTCCTTTTGTCTATTACATCGTTTTCAAGTACGTTCCCATTTTCAATGCGCAGATTGCATTCAAGAATTTCCGTGCCCGTGACGGTGTTCTCGGTTCCGCATGGATCGGTTTTCAGAACTTCACCGACTTCTTCAGCAGTTTCTATTTCTGGGAACTTCTGAGAAACACGCTGATGTACTCGATAGGCAAGATCCTCATCAGTCTTCCGGTATCGATCATACTGGCAATCGCCATTTATGAATGCACCCATTACGCACTGCGCAAGACGGTGCAGACACTTGCATATCTTCCCCACTTTCTCAGCTGGGTCATCATGTACGGTGTCCTCTTCGCACTGCTTTCCCCTTCATCGGGTATCCTGAACGACATCATAAAGCTTTTCGGCGGACAGCCGGTAGACTTCCTTTCATCAGTGAAGGCGTTCCCGTGGGTTGTCCTTCTTTCCGATGCATGGAAAGAAATGGGGTGGTCCGCAATCATCTTCATCGCGGCGCTGATGAATATCGATGTGACTCTCTTTGAAGCTGCAATGGTGGAAGGTGCCAACAGCTGGCAGAGAGTCCGTTACATAACATTCCCGTCGATCAAGCCTGTCATAGTCACGGTTCTTCTTCTCAAGATCGGAACGATCCTCGATGCGGGCTTCAACCAGATGTACATGCTCTACAGTCCTCAGGTATATTCCGTCGGCGATATAATCGACACCTGGGTTTACAGACAGGGCCTGCTGCAGTTCGAGTTCGGCCTTGCCACGGCAGTCGGACTTTTCAAGGGCGTCATCGGAATGCTGCTTGTCGTCTTATCAAACAAGCTCGTTTCCAAATTCAGTGAAGGCTCTTCACTATTCTGAGGCAGGGGGTGAGTAATATGGCAGATAAAAAGAAAACAAGGGTTCATCTCAAGCCCGATATGCATAACAAGGCAGTGCGCCCCACAAGGGCAGACAAGATCTTCCAGGTCTGTGTTGATGTCTTCATGGTGCTGATGCTGATCATCATCCTTATCCCGCTGTGGTCGACGGTCACGCTTTCATTCCGTCCCAATACATATATTGGAACATATCTTGAAGGCATGTTCATGGCGCCGTGGGACTGGTCATTCGATGCCTACAAGGCCCTTCTGGGCAACAACGGTTTCGTCATGGCCTTCACCAACAGCTGCAAGATCCTTGTCGGAGGTGTCGTAAGCGCGCTTCTGCTGACAATTCCCCTTGCATATGTAATGTCCGTAAAATCGCTTCCGGGACGTAAGGTGCTGACCACCATCATCCTTATCCCGTATGTTTTTGATGTCGGTATGATCCCGGCTTACCTCCTGGTACAGAACATTGGGCTCATGGACCACCTCGCAGCAGTCTTCCTTCCCGGTGCGATATCCACATACAACGTTATCATCATGAGACAGTTCTTCGATGGCATTCCCGCAGAGCTGAAGGAGAGTGCGAGAATCGACGGATGCTCCGAAGTGCAGATCCTGATACGCATAGTCATGCCTCTTTCAAAGGCGATCGTCATGACAATCGGACTGTATTACGGTGTCTCGTTCTGGAACAATTTCTTCAACGCAATGCTCTACATCCAGGACAGCAACCTCAATCCTCTGCCGATCCTTCTGAGAAACATCCTCATGGCAGCCGGCATGAACGAGTATGTTGAGGTAAGCGCGTTCGGCAATGCTCCGATTGAGGCCATCAAGGCGGCATCTGTATTCATGAGTGCCATTCCGATGGTAATTGCCTATCCGTTCATCCAGAAGTACTTCACCAAAGGTACTATGGTAGGTGCGGTCAAAGGTTGATTATAAAAAAGGATAATGAAAACAAAAATGGAGGTTAAAATGAAAAAACTTCTTTCTCTGATGCTCATTGCCCTCATCGCAATGTCAGCAGTATTTGCAAACGGTGCCGCTGAGAAATCAAGTGCCGTCAACGAAGATGGAACAGTCACCATCGAACTGTGGTATGGTGCCGCCATCACAGAGGCAGGCCCCATTCCTGATGACTGGGTAGGTTATGATATCCTGCGCGAAGAGCACGGCATTGATCTCAAGCTCAGCGTGCTGCCTTCAAATGAATCAGATCAGGATGTGAGAATCCAGGCTGCAGCTGCAGGCAATTCACTGCCTGACCTCTTCATGGTAAGCCGCCCTGTCCTCACACGTCTTGTCGACCAGGGTCTTGTCGCTCCTGTTGATGACTATTACGCACTTATGCCGAACAGAACAGCACAGCAGTATGATGCCGACTCAATCGCAATGTCCACAATCGACGGACACAGCTACGGCTTCGCCTCTCCGGGTTCTGTCGCAAAGAATGAAGGTCTTCTCATCAGAAAGGACTGGCTGGACAATCTTGGTCTTGAGGTTCCCACCAATCTTGATGAGCTCATGGAAGTCATGAGGGCATTCACATATGACGATCCGGACGGAAACGGAAAGAACGATACATACGGCTACGGTGCATACATTGAATCGGATGCAACACTCAAGGGCTATCCGGGTGCACGTCTCTTCCCGATCCTCGGTGCTTTCGGTGTCGACGGTCTGTGGTGTCTTGAGGAAGAGAATCTCGGGCTCAATGTCTATAAGCCTGAATTCTATGATGCAATGGTTTACATCCGTCAGATGTGCGAGGAAGGAGTCATGGATCCCAACTGGCTGACATATAAGAAAGATGACTTCCGCGCAGCATGGAAACAGGGCCGCTTCGGTATCATGAAGGAACAGAATGCAGCATATGCTTCCGAATCCAACTATGCTCCGTTCGATGCAAACTTCCCTGACGGCGAATGGATCATCATCGATCCGCCGGCAGGACCGGACGGACTTGCATCAGTCGGTGCTTATGACCAGAACTACAGAATCTATGCAATGAGCCAGGATGCTGCCGATGAAGGAAAGGCGGAGAAGATCTGCGAGCTCCTTGAATGGATGAGCAGTGACGAAGGCTACTACCTGTGCGGATGGGGCGTTGAAGGCGTGAACTATGTTCTCGACGAGAACGGAATCCCGGTAACAGGCGATCTTGGTGACAATTCATTCTCAGGTCCTGACGGACAGGTCTACACACAGCTGAGAAATATGGTATTCTATAACTCGGACGTTGAGCTTGCAAGCCGCTATCCGACCTACACAACGGCAGTTTCCGGAAAGACAATGTCCGCTCTCACCGCTCTCAGGGAGATGCAGTCAAAGTACTGGACAGCTGCTATCGGATCAGGGCAGATGCCGACTCCGAACGCTGACGTGCAGCGCTACTATGAGCAGACTCTGGCAGAGTTCCTCTCCGGGCAGAGAGCTCTCACACCTGAGAACTGGCAGGCATTCATTGACGGCTTCAACAATATCGGCGGAGCTGCATGGAATGAAGAAGGTATCGCATACGCACAGGCAAACGGACTTGTACGTTAAGTACTGAAATCAACTTGATATGGCCGGTGAAAGCCGGCCATACAATGATAAGGATATTGAATATGACTCAGAATTCAGCCATGCCTCTGTCGCTGGCAATTGCAAAAAGTGTTGAAAGCTATTACCGCCCCGGTATGATGCTGTGGCACTATGAACACGGTCTTGTACTGTATGCATCACTTAAGAGTGCGTCTTTCCATAAAGATGAATCCGTCTATCCATGGGTGTACTCGATGTATGACAGGCTGATCGCTGAAGACGGGACAATTGCCACTTACAGAGAAGGGGAATTCAACCTTGATCAGATCAATGCCGGAAGGGCGCTTTTTCCTCTGTATGACAAAAGCGGGGAGGAGCGTTTCCTCAAGGCTTGTGACAAACTGCGCGGTCAGCTTGTCAGACAGCCAAGAACAAAGAGCGGCGTCTACTGGCATAAGGAGATATATCCGTGGCAGATCTGGCTGGACGGCCTGTATATGCAGGGCCCGTTCAATGCCGAGTATGCCATGCGTCATAATGACGGGGATGAGCTTGATGATGTCATAAATCAATTAATCATTACATATAACACGCTGAAAGACAGCAGAACAGGACTTCTTTATCATGCATACGATGAGTCAAGGGGACAGCGCTGGTCTGATATAAACACGGGTCTTTCCCCGCATTTCTGGTCACGTTCCATCGGCTGGTTCTGCATGGCGCTTCTTGATGTCCTGGACTATACTCCTGCCGGCAGCAGGCGTAGAGGTGAACTTGAGGACATAATAAGAAAGCTTGCTCCATCTGTCGCCGCCTTCCAGAGCGAGAGCGGTATGTGGTATCAGGTGCCGGACTGCCAGGACAGCGTAGGCAACTATCTTGAGACCAGCGGAAGCGCAATGTTCGCCTATTTCTATTACAAGGGAGTTCGCACCGGCATCCTTGATGAAAAGTATATTGAGAATGCAAGGCGGGCTGTTGATGGAATAAAGAGAATATATCTCACGAGAGATGAGAACGGGATATACCATCTTGACGGCATATGTTCGGTTGCGGGTCTGGGCGGCAATCCCTACCGGGACGGATCTCTCAAATACTATTTCCTTGAACCTCAGAAACGTGACGATTTCAAGGGAGTGGGGCCGTTCATCCTTGCTCTGCTTGAAAACGAGATGGCTGAAAGCAGGACCTGAGTGAAAAGTCCTCTGCATGCATACATGGCAGGGGACTTTTTTCTGAATTTTGCTGCTTCATCATTATTTTTCCGAAATTGAGCCTGCATGATGGCCGGTTTTGTTTGACAGTGGTTTTGTGTATCAGTAGAATAAAAAGGTAACGACTTAAATTTAAAAGGAGATAACCAGATGAAGAAATCCATAGCTATAGTTATGATGCTTCTGCTCGCTTTCTCGGTATTCACGATGACGTCATGTTCAGGTGATGAGGAAACAACCGCATCCACAACATCCACAACGACCGCTGCTGCAAGCACATCAACAGCAACCGCTGCTGCAACAGCAACCGCTGCTGCACAGCCTGCTCCTGCTGAAAAAGAGGAGAGTGCCGGTCCTGCCACTTCCGGTGACAGTCTGATGGTCGGTATGGTGACTGACTCAGGAACAATCGATGACAGATCCTTCAATCAGGGTACATGGGAAGGTGTGAAGAGGGCTGCCGACGAACTTGGCCTCCAGAGCACATATCTCAGACCGAACGGAACCACTACAGCTGATTATACAGATGCCATTTACAATCTCTATGATCAGGGATACAGATTCATCGCTTGCCCGGGCTACCTCTTCGAAGAGGCTATCATTGAAGTTCAGGCACAGTGCCCGGATCTGCACCTTGTAATCTTCGACTCTAACCTCGGCGACAACTGCGGACCTAACACAGTATCTGTTTCATGGAAGGAACAGGAATCCGGTTTCCTTGCCGGCGTTGCCACGGCAGTTGAGCTCATCGACGGTTCTGTCGGTTTTGTCGGCGGTATCGAGATCCCGGCTGTACAGAAGTTCAACTGGGGCTTCCAGCAGGGT